>NZ_JMLO01000014.1:0-125582 GCF_000686785.1 Rhodococcus sp. UNC363MFTsu5.1 | reverse complement strand
GTGCGCGGCCTGCGGGTGGAGAAGCTCGCTGCCGAGGCGGGTGTCTCGACCGCCCTGATCTATTACCACTTCCAGGACCGGTCCGGGGTACTGCGCAGCGCCCTCGACCACATCAATGACAGGGCCGAGCGCTATTCCGACGAGGCATTCGAATCCTCCGACCCCCGAACGCAACTCGAGCAGATGCTCCTGCTCGAGATCCGGGGCATCCCTGAGGTCCGGGAGAACAGCATCGCCTGGGGTGAGCTCCGGGCGAGCGCCGTCTTCTCCGATGACCTGCGGGACCCGCTACGGACCACGACGGAGGCGTGGGCACGCGATGCCGAAACCCTCATCCGGCAGGCGCAGGCCGCGGGTCAGGCGAGCCCGGCGGTCGACCCGGCCGACGCGGGCGAGCGCCTCACCGCACTCGTCGAGGGCCTGAGCGAACGCTGGCTGAGCGGGTCGATGACCCTCGAACGGGCCCGAGAACTCCTCGCAGGCGCGGTCGCGGTCGAGCTCGGCCCGGTCTAGCCGCCGGGCCCGACGAGACGAGCCCGGCCCTCCCTCGGCTGACACCCATGGGGTACGCGTGGAGAAGGCCGGGCTCGGGGAACCTCGGCGGTGTTACGCCTCGACCTCGGTGCGGTCGCCGCTCCAGAGCGTGTGGAACTTGCCGGGGCGGTCGGTGCGCTCGTAGGTGTGGGCGCCGAAGAAGTCGCGCTGGCCCTGCGTGAGCGCGGCGGGCAGGCGCTCGGCGCGCAGTCCGTCGTAGTAGGACAGGGAGGAGGCGAAACCGGGGACCGGGATGCCGAGCATGGTGGCGGTGGCAACCACGCGGCGCCAGCTGTCGATGCCCGCTTCGATCGATTCCCGGAAGTACGGGGCGAGGATCAGGCTCGGGAGCGCCGGGTTCTCCTCGTACGCGTCCTTGATCCGATTGAGGAACTGCGCGCGGATGATGCAGCCGCCGCGCCAGATGGTGGCCAGGTCGGCGGGCTTGAGATCCCAGTTGTACTCGGCGCTGCCCGCGGCGATCTGGTCGAAGCCCTGCGCGTACGCGACGATCTTCGACGCGTACAGGGCCGCGCGGATGTCCTCGGTGAACTGTGCGGCGTCGGTCGGCTTGTCGCCGAGGGTTCCGGCCGCGAGGCCCTGCGCCTGGGCGGCCGCCCGCTGGGCCCGCGAACCGGACAGTGCCCGAGCGAAGACGGCCTCGGCGATGCCGGTGACCGGGACTCCGAGGTCGAGTGCGGACTTGACCGTCCAGCGGCCGGTGCCCTTCTGCTCGGCGGCGTCGACGATCACGTCCACGAGGGCCTGACCGGTCTTGGCGTCCTTCTGCCGCAGCACCTCCGCGGTGATCTCGATCAGGTAGGACTCGAGCGTGCCGGTGTTCCACTCGGCGAACACGTCCGCGATCTGACCGGCGTCCAGGCCGAGCGCGTCGCGGAAGAGGTGATAGGCCTCGCCGATCAGCTGCATGTCGGCGTACTCGATGCCGTTGTGCACCATCTTCACGAAGTGGCCTGCGCCGTCGGGGCCGATGTGCGTGCAGCAGGGGGTCCCGTCGACCTGAGCGGCCACGGACTCGAGCAGCGGTCCGAGCGACTCGTAGGACTCCTTGGGTCCGCCCGGCATGATGGACGGGCCGTTCAGCGCGCCCTCCTCGCCACCGGAGATGCCTGCGCCGACGAAGTGCAGACCGCGGTTGCGGAGGGCGGCCTCGCGGCGGATGGTATCCGTGTACAACGCGTTTCCGCCGTCGATGATGATGTCGCCCGGCTCCATCGCGGAGGCGAGCTCCTCGATCACCGAATCGGTGGCGTCTCCGGCCTTCACCATGATCAGGACGCGGCGGGGCTTCTGCAGGGCCGAGACGAACTCGTCGACGGTCTCGGTGCGGACGAAGTCGCCGTCACCGCCGTGCTCGGCGATGAGGGCATCGGTCTTCGCGACGCTGCGGTTGTGCAGGGCGACGGTGTGGCCGTGCCGGGCGAAGTTCCTGGCGATGTTGGAGCCCATCACGGCAAGTCCGGTGACGCCGATCTGCGCGCGGGCGGTCGTGCTGCTGTTCTCGGTCATGCCGTACACCTTCCCTTGCTGGGCCCGTGAACAAAAGTGCGGGGTCCCAATATCTGTCGTCGGCGGCGGGAGCCACCAGTCCTGTGCCCGCACAGCCGAGACGCCACCGACCGCGGGTGCGGTCGGTGGCGTCTGGGTGTCTGTGACGAACGCGTCGGCGCTCAGCGATCAGCGATCGCCGCGCGGGCCGTCGAATCCGTCGTACGAGCGGCGCTCGGTGCGGCTACGGAAGCCACCGGAACGCGAGGAATCGCTGGTGCGCTGGGCGCGATCCCCGTAGCTGCGCTCGCCGTTGCCGGAATCGCGGTTTTGGCGGTCGCCATACGGACGGTCCCGCTGTGGGCGGTCACCCTGCGGGCGGTCACCGTAGGGACGGCTGCCGTGCGAACGCTGGTAGCCACCCTCGCTGCGCTGGGGGCGGTCGTTGTACTTGCGGTCGCCCTGGTAGCCGCCTTCGGAGCGGTTGCCCTGGTATCCACCCTCGGTCCGGGGCCGGTTGCCCTGGTAGCCGCCCTCGCTGCGCTGGGGGCGGTCGTTGTACTTGCGCTCGCCCTGGTAGCCGCCCTCGGAGCGGTTGCCCTGGTAGCCGCCCTCGCTGCGCGGCCTGCTGCCCTGGTAGCCGCTGCCGTCACGCTGGGGCCGGTTGCCCTGGTATCCGCCCTCGCTGCGCTGGGGGCGGTCGTTGTACTTGCGCTCGCCCTGGTAGCCGCCCTCGGAGCGGTTGCCCTGGTAGCCGCCCTCGCTGCGCGGCCTGCTGCCCTGGTAGCCGCTGCCGTCACGCTGGGGCCGGTTGCCCTGGTATCCGCCCTCGCTGCGCTGGGGGCGGTCGTTGTACTTGCGCTCGCCCTGGTAGCCGCCCTCGGAGCGGTTGCCCTGGTAGCCGCCCTCGCTGCGCGGCCTGCTGCCCTGATAGCCGCCACCCTCACGTCGTGGCCGGCCACCCTGGTAGCCACCCTCGCGGCGGGGCCGGTCGCCGAAGCGGTCGCTCTTGAAGTGCTGTTCGCGGACCGGCTCGCCGCTCGGCGCCTTGGCGCCGGTGATGGTGGCCAGCTCCTCGGATCCGGGCGCGACGTTCACCGCGGTGGCGTCCACTCCCGCCATCCCCGTGAGCTTGCGGACCAGGCGACGCTGGTTCGGCAGCACGATCGCGACGACCGTGCCCTTCTCGCCCGCGCGGGCGGTCCGGCCTGCACGGTGCAGGTAGTCCTTGTGATCGGCGGGCGGATCGACGTGCACGACGAGGTCGATGCCGTCGACGTGGATGCCGCGGGCCGCGACGTCGGTGGCGACCAGCACCGGGGTACGGCCGCTCTTGAAGCGCTCGAGGACGCGGGTGCGCTGGTTCTGTGCCTTGCCGCCGTGCAGCGATTCGGCCGGGATGCCAACTGCGCGAAGACGATCGGTGATGCCCTCGCAGCCGAGCTTGGTCCTGGCGAACATGATGGTGCGGCCCTCGCGGGCGCCGATCTCGGCGAGGACGACGTCCTTCTGGCCGCGATCGACGAGGAGCACGTAGTGCTCCATGGTGTCGACGCTGGCCTTGCCGTCCTCCGTCGAGTGCGTCACGTGGTCGGCCAGGAACTGCCGGACCAGCGACTGCACCTCGCGGTCGAGCGTCGCGGAGAACAGCAGTCGCTGACCGTCGGGTCGGGTCTCGCCGAGGATGGAGCGGACCTCGGGCAGGAAGCCCATGTCGGCCATCTGGTCCGCCTCGTCGAGCGCGGTGATCTCGACCTCGTCGAGCACGCAGGTGCCCTGCCGCAGGTGGTCACCGAGGCGACCGGGGGTCGCGACGAGGATGTCGACGCCACGCCGGAGCTGCTCGACCTGCTTGGTGAACGGCATGCCGCCGACGGCAGCGCGCACGTTCACGCCGACCGAGGATGCGTACGGGTAGAGCGAGTCGACGACCTGGATCGCGAGCTCACGGGTCGGCACCAGGACAAGGGCGCGCGGCCGCTTGGCGGCGGGCCGGTCCTCGTGCTGCGCGAGCCGGGCCAGCATCGGCAGGCCGAAGGCGAGGGTCTTGCCGGACCCGGTCTGGGCCCGACCGAGGACGTTCCTGCCCGCGATCGCGTCGGGCACGGACATCGCCTGGATCGGCGACGGCACGGTGATGCCGTTCCTGCTGAGAGCGGCGACCACGGGGGCGGGCAGGCCGATCTCGGCGAAGGTGATGGTGGGGGTCTCCTCGGCGGGCGAGGGGGACTCGAGCGTCGCCGGTTCCTCGGGGGAAACGGGGGCAGCAGAAGACAAGTGGACAGCGTCGGTCACGCGGATTACCTCTCCGGACGTCGGGCGCGTCGCGGAGCGCGAGCTGTCATGCAGCACGCAAAGAGACGAGCCGGGCACAGTGTCGCCTGGCCGTTCCCGGTGACATTACGGCCGGGGGCGGGGCTGGGTGCCTGAACAATCAATTGGTGGACCGCGATTGCGGCCGTCGTTCAGTGTACGCGAGGCGCCGGAAAACCACACGTCAGCGGGGTTGTGACGTGGGCAACTGCCCCCGGAAGGGTGTCGGTGGCACGCGGAGTCCCTGTGCACCACCAGGATTCGCCGGTTAGGATCGCCTCGTGACCGACACCCACGTGACCGATGCGGCTATGGCCCTGGTCCGTCGTCGGCACATCGATCTTGCGCTGGTGTGTGCCGCCGCTTGTCGCGGCCGCTGATCCGACCTGAACCGCGACCGTCGCTCGCGGAGTCGAATCCTGCGACGTTCACCCACATCCTGCGCAAGGAGCCCTTCCATGTCCACGATCAACGCTGCGCCCACGACCCTTGACCCCGATGCCGGGACCTCTCATCTGGGCGGCATCATCCGCGCGACCACCGACGCCGTCCACAAGGATCGCGCCAACGCACAGGTCCGGTTCGCGGCGACCGCGACGGCGCACGACGCCGTCGCCAGCACCGTCCGCGCCGGCAAGCACTCCGTCGAGGTGGACGAGCCGCCCGCGCTCGGCGGCGGATCCACCGCGCCCAACCCCGTCGAGTACTACCTGGCGGCGCTGCTGTCCTGCCAGGTGGTGACCTATCGATTCTGGGCCGACAAGCTCGGCCTGGAGATAGAGGACATCTCCGCCACGGCGGAGGGAGACCTCGACGTGCAGGGCTTCTTCGGGCTCGACGAGTCGGTTCGCCCCGGATTCGGCGAGGTGCGGGTCACCGTCACGCTCGCAGGGCCGGAGAGCGCCGAGCGGTACGCGGAGCTGCAGGCGGTCGTCGACGAGCACTGCCCGGTGCTGGACCTGACGCGTAATCCGACCCCGGTGCGGACCGTGCTCCAGGTCGCCTGACGCGGCGACGGGTCGGGCTCAGCCCCGGAACAGGCGGCTGAGCTCGACCAGCCAGGGCACCGCGACGGCGATCGTCGGGACCACGAGGATGGCCACCGACGCGAGGTACGCGGCGGCCGCGAGCTGTAGGTCGTTGCCCTCGCCGCCGAGCCGCTTGATCCGGGTCAGGGTGTGTGGACCGCCGGCCGCCATGGCGCCGACGGGGGCGCTCGACCCCGAGCAGGCGACGAGCGCGCGGGCCAGGGGAGTGGGGCCGGTGACCTTGACGGCCGAGTCGTCGGCGAGCATCTCGACGAGCAGTTGCACACAGCCGAGGGCGGATTTGCTGCGGACCACCCGGGGGAAGGCCTCGTTCACCGCGGTGAAGGCCTCGAGTACGAGGTCGTGCCTGGCACGCAGGTGGGAGCGCTCGTGCATGAGGATCGCCGTGACCTCCTCCCGCTGCAGGCTCGCCAGGGTGCCCTCGCTGAGCACCACCCGCTGCCGGAGGCCGGGCAGGCAGTACGCGATCGGTTCGGCGGCGCTGAGCACCCGGAGGTTCGAGTTGCGCCCGCGCTGTGGGTCGCGCTGATCGAGGAGATCGACGAGCATCCGGTGCCGGGCGCGGCGCCTGCGCGTGCGCACCCCGACCGAGGCGATGGAGAACACCAGCTTCGCGCCGATCAGGAGGGTGAGCGTGAGCACGACCACGTACGCGATCCAGAGCGGGAGCCCAAGCGCGTCGATCTCGGCTGTCGGCGCGGTCGTCGGTCTGCCGTCGGGGCCGGGTACGAGCAGCTCGGACGCGATCGCCAGTCCGGAACTGAATGCCGACAACACGGCCGCGAGCGCGATGGCCTGCCACAACACCAGCGCCGCCCGGGGTGCCCGATATGGCCAGGTCGCCCGGGAGAGGAGGGCTGGCACCGGCCCTGCAAGCAGCAATGCGAGCAGCGCGAAGGCAAGTGCGGTGGTGGGGTTCATTGCCCACCCATCATCCACATTGTGGGGTCAGCTGGCGCGATCGGTCCCCGGATCGACGCTCCGGAGGTTGGGTTTGGACGCCTCCGAGGCCTCGAGCGCGGCGAGCGCCTCACGCAGTGCGGCCGCCTCGTCGGCGCCCACCTGCCCGACGAAGTGCACCAGTGCGGCGACCCGACCGTCGGATTCGTCGGCCTGCTGCAGCGCGTCGACCATCAGGCTCGCGACGAGCTCGTCGCGGCCGTGCACGGGTACGTAGCGGTGCGCCCGATCGTCGCGCTGCTGGATCACCAGGTTCTTCTTGGCGAGACGCTGGAGGACCGTCATCACGGTCGTGTACGCCAGCTCCCGGCGCGTGGCGAGAGCCTCGTGCACCTGTCGCACGGTCTGCGGTTCGGAACTGGACCAGAGGTGGTCCATGACTGCGCGCTCGAGTTCCCCAAGTCCTGCCATGAGAACAGTGTACGGACTGTCCGACGCACATGCGTACTACTGCTCGTAGTACGAAATTCAAGGATCCGTGCTATGTGTGGAGAGGCTCGTTGCGGAACCGGCCAGGGGCCGCCGGAGGGAATAGTCTGCTGTCACCCGTCGAGAGGCGCACCCGTGGATTGGCTGCTTCGCTGGTCACTGACCTCTGGCCCGCTCCCGTGGTTCATCACGGCCTTCGGCGCCGTCGGTGGACTCTGGCTGCTGCTGGCGCCGACAACGGACCCGCGTCGATTCCGGCACCGGGCCATCCCGCTCGCCGCGGCGGTCGCGCTCGGGTGCACCGTGGCCCTCTGGGTGGTCGTCGAGAAGTGGTGGCGGCCGTTCCCCGATCCGATCGAGACCGAGATCTACGTCTGGATCGGCGTCGGCATCCTCGCGGTGGCGCTGCTGGTGGCGCGGCTGTTGCTCGACCGGCGGGTGTGGCGGGCGGCGGTCTCCGTGCTCGCGGCCGTTGCCGTTGCCGCGGCGGCGGGCGCGCAGATCAATCTGGTCTTCGCCGCCTATCCGACGGTGCGCGACGTCCTCGGCATCGCGAACCCCAACGAGATCGCCTTCGGCGAGCTACCGCCGCCGACGCCCGACCCCATCTCGGGTACCCCCCTCGAGTCGGTGTGGCGGCCACCGGCCGACCTGCCGACCGAGGGCAAGGTGACCACGGTGCCGATCCCGGGCGTCGCGTCCGGCTTCGGGGCGCGCGATGCACAGATCTATCTCCCGCCCGCCTACTTCGCCGACCCGCGGCCCGCGCTGCCGGTGCTCGTCCTGCTCGCCGGGCAGCCGGGTTCCCCTGTCGACTGGTTCAACGGGGGTCGGCTCGCCCAGACGATGGACGCCTTCGCCGCACAGCACGGCGGCCTGGCCCCGGTGGTGGTCGTCGCCGACGGCACCGGGTCGCAGCTCGCCAACCCGCTCTGCCTCGACTCGAAGCTCGGCAACGTGGCGACCTACCTCGCCGTGGATGTTCCCGACTGGGTGAAGTCGCATCTCGAGGTGAATCCCGACCCGCGGAGCTGGGCGATCGGCGGGCTGTCCTACGGCGGTACCTGCTCGCTGCAGATGGCCACCAACCATCCGGACGTGTATCCCACGTTCCTCGACCTGTCCGGCCAGGAGGAGCCGACGCTCGGGGACCGGGCCCGCACGGTCGACGAGGCATTCGGTGGTGATGCGGCGAAGTTCGTGGCGGTGAACCCGTTGGACCTGATGGCCGCGCGCAGGTACCCGGGCACGGCCGGTGTGTTCGTCATCGGCAGCGACGACCGCGAGTATCAGCCGGGGGCCAAGCGGGTGTATCAGGCGGCCGAGGCCGCGGGGATGGACGTGCAGTACGTGGAACTGCCGGGGGGACACAGCTTTGCGGTGTGGTCGGCCGGGCTCGAACACGAGCTCGGGTGGTTGGCGAAGAGGATGGGGCTGATCTCGTGACTCAGGCGACGGCGACCGCGGCCACCAGGCAGACCCGCAGGCTCATCGAGGTGGCCAGGTTCGGGGTGACCGGTGCGCCCGTGAGCATCGGACTGCTGGTCCTGATCTGGGTCATGGGCGCGGCCACCGGCAGCCTGCTGTCCGGCCCGTCGCGGTACGTGAACCGCCATTTCGCGGCCGGGATCGGGGCCTTCGAGGACGGCCGGGTCTGGACGGCGTTCACCGCCGGGCTCTGGGCGCCGGGCCTGGCGGGTTATCTGGTCGCGACGGCGCTTGTCCTGCTGGTGGCCGCACCGATCGAGCACCGGATCGGCTCGGGCCGCTTCGCGGTGGCGGCGGCGAGCACCCAGGTGCTCGGCACGCTCCTGGGGATCGGGGTGTCCGCGCTGGTGAAACTGGTCGACGAGGGCTGGGGCTTCCGGTTGCACATCGGGACCGCGGTCGGCCCGACGACGTGGATCGTCGGCGTGGCGATGGTGGCGAGCTCGCGGATGGACACGCTGTGGCGACGGCGGACCCGGGTTGGGGTGTTCGCGCTGCTGATCACCCTTGCGCTGTTCGGCGGGCACCTCGAGGACATCATCCGGCTCGCCGCGGCGGTGGTCGGGCTCGTCCTCGGTCCCTGGATCGTCGGCCGGTCGGCGCGCGGGGCGCGACTCGCGGGGACCCGTCGCGAGGGCCGGGTGCTCGTCGCGATCGTGGTCGCGGCGGGCGCGTTGGGTCCGGCACTGGCGGCCCTCTCGCCCAACGCGGTCGGACCGCTTGCTGTGCTGCGCGAGCTGTTCCGCGGGGTGCCGTGGACGCCGGCCGAGGTGCGCGCGATCTGTGCGGAATCGCCGAACGGCGAGGAGTGCAGGCGCGGGTTGCTCGGGCTGCGTCTCGGCGGGGTCGGGCCGACGCTGCTGAGCCTGATGCCCTCGATCTTCCTGTTGGTGCTCGCGGACGGCCTGCGCCGCGGCAGACGGTTCGCGTGGATCGCGGCGGTGGTCGTGCACGCGATCCTCCTCGCGCTGTCCGTGGCGAACTACGTCGTCCGGTTCGTCGAGTCGGTCGGGGAGGAATCGCTCTTCTACGGACTCGACTCGCCGAACCTGTACCGGACGATCACGCCGTTTCTGACGCCGCTCGCGATCCTCGTGGTGTTGCTGTTGACCCGGCGGTTCTTCGATGTGGCCGCGCCGAGGGGCACGTATCGCCGGATGTGGTTGCTCCTGCTGGCGGTCGCCGCGGGGCTCGGCATCGTGTATGTCCTCGGCGGGCTGCTGGCGCGCAACGGATTCGACCGGGACCCGGGGTTCTCGGGGTTGCTCGCCGACTACCCGCAACGCCTGATCCCCCCGGTCTACCTGCAGTGGCTCGATCCGCACCTGCTGCCCGACAGCGCCGCCACGACCCTGCTGTTCGAGTGGACCGGGGTGGTGTTCTGGGTGGTCGCCTGCGTGGCCGTGCTCGCGACGTTCCTCAAGCCGGCCTACGGGGCCGAGACCGAGGACGCCGAGCGGGCCAGGAAGCTGTTGTGCGCCACCGGCGGCAGCCCGCTGTCCTGGATGACGACCTGGCGCGGCAACAAGTACTGGTTCAGCCCGGACGGGACGAGCTACGTCGCCTACCGGGTGATCGGGGGCGTCGCGCTGACCACAGGGGATCCGGTCGGTCCGCCGGACCGGTTGCGGGACACCGTGACCGACTTCGCGGAGTACGCGTCCGGCAGCGGGTGGGTGCCGTGCTTCTACTCGGTGACCGGCGAGCTGCGGGAGGTGACCGACTCGATGGGGTGGTCGGGCATCCAGGTCGCGGAGGAGACGGTGCTCCGGCTCGACGACCTCGCGTTCACCGGCAAGAAGTTCCAGGACGTGCGCACCGCGGTGAACCGGGCGAAGAAGGACGGGATCAGCGCCGAGTGGATCTCGTTCCCCGACGCCCCGCTGGCGATCACCGATCAGATCACCGCCATCTCGGAGGAGTGGGTGGCGGACAAGGGCATGCCGGAGATGGGCTTCACGCTCGGCGGCCTCGAGGAGATCGACGATCCGCAGGTTCGGTGCCTGGTCGCCGTGGATTCCGAGCGCACCGTGCACGGGGTCACCTCGTGGATGCCCGTCTACCGGGACGGCCGGGTGGTCGGCTGGACCCTCGACTTCATGCGTCGACGCTCCGAGGGCTTCCGGCCCGCGATGGAGTTCCTGATCGCCTCCGCGGCGATGCTCCTCAAGGAGGAGGGCGCCGAGTTCGTCAGCCTGTCCGGCGCGCCGCTGGCGAAGGTCGGTTCGCCGGAGGCCGCGGCCGACGCCGACGAGGACCTCGAGCGGTCCACCCTGTCGACGGTGCTCGACCGTCTCCTCGACGTGCTCGGCAAGACGCTGGAACCGGTGTACGGGTTCCGGTCCCTGCTGGCCTTCAAGTCGAAGTTCCAGCCCGAGTACGTGCCGATGCACATGACGTTCGCCGATCCGGCTGCGCTGCCGAGCATCGGCAACGCCATCGGCAGGGCCTACCTGCCGGAGGTCTCGATCGGCCAGGGAGTTCGCCTGGTGCGCACCATGATCGGCGGGAGCCGCTAGCGACTGCTTGCAGGTCGCTCGAAAGTGCCTGCCGCTAGCGACTGCTTGCAGGTCGCTCGAAAGTGCCTGCCGCTAGCGACTGCTTGCAGGTCGCTCGAGAATGACCGTCTGACTCAGGCCGAGCCGACGCTCACCGCATCGGCCGCGGGAGTCGGTCCACCGATCGACCCGTACACGTGCCTGGTCCCGATGGGCACGATCAGCGGTCGGTCGGAGACGGGGTCGTCGATGACGCGGGCCTCGAGCCCGAACACCTCCAACAGCAGCTCCTCCGAGATCACCTCGCTCGGGGTGCCGGACGCGACGACCGCGCCCTCGGACATGACGATAAGGCGGTCGCTGTAGCGGATGGCGAGGTTCAGGTCGTGCAGCACCATCACCACGGTCCGCCCGAGCTCCTCGTGCATCCGGTCAACCAGGTCGAGCACCTCGACCGAATGCGCCAGGTCCAGGTACGTGGTCGGCTCGTCGAGCAGCAGGATGTCGGTGCCCTGGGCCAGGGCCATCGAGATCCATGCGCGCTGACGCTGGCCTCCGGAGAGCTGGTCGACCGGGCGGTCCGCGAGCTCGGACACCCCGGTCAGGGCCAGCGCCCTTGCCACCTCGCCCTCGTCGTCGGCCGACCATTGCCTGATCCAGGACTGGTGCGGGTGCCGGCCGCGGGCCACCAGATCGGCCACGGTCAGTCCCTCCGGGGCGACCGGTGCCTGCGGCAGCATGCCGAGGGTGCGCGCGACGTCCTTGGTCTTGAGGGTGGAGATGGCCTTGCCGTCGAGCAGCACCTGGCCGGACTTCGGCTTGAGCAGCCGACCGAGGGAGCGCAGCAGGGTGGACTTGCCGCAGCCGTTCGGCCCGATCACCGTCGTCACAACGCCGGTGGGGATCTCCAGGTCGAGCCCGTCGACGATGATGCGGTCGCCGTAGCCGACGGTGAGGGCCTCGGCCGCGAGCCGCGGCGCGGTGTGCTCGGTGGTGAGCTCGCTCATCAGACCGACACCTTTCGATTGTTGCGGACGAGCAAGTACAGCAGGAACGGTCCGCCGAGGGCCGAGGTCACGATGCCGACGGGGAGTTCGACGGGGAGGATGGTGCGCGCGATGACGTCGCTGCCGACCACGAGGACGGCCCCGACCAGGCCGGAGGCCAGGATCGGCGGTCCCGCGGTCCGCAGAATCCGGAGCGCGAGCTGTGGCGCGCACAGCGCGACGAACCCGATCGGGCCGACGGCGGCTGTCGCGATGGAGGCGAGCGCAACGGCGGCCAGCAGGAGGGTGGCCTGGCCGGTCTGGAGCCGGACACCGAGGGAGCGTGCGTTGTCGTCGCCGAGACGCAGCGCGCCGAGGGTGAACGAGGAGATCAGCGCGATCGTGCCGACCACCGCGACGCCGATCGCGACCGGCCAGACCTGCGCCCAGTCGCTGCCGTTGAGGGACCCGTTGAGCCAGACCTGTGCGCGGGCGACGTCGTTGATGTCGGCGGAGATCAGCATCCACTGGATCGCGGCGATCAGCATGGCGTTGAACCCGATGCCGATCAACACCACCCGGTAGCCCTGCACCCCGCCGCGCCACGCGAGCGCGTAGATGATGACGGCGGTCGCGATGCCGCCGATCAGTGCCGCGATCGGGATGCCGAGCACCGCGAGCAGTCCGACGAAGCTGCCGCCGCCCGCGAGCACGATGAGAGCAACGGCCGCCGCACTGGCCCCGGCGGTGATACCGAGCAGGTCTGGGCTGGCCAGTGGATTGCGCAGGATGGACTGGGTGATCGCGCCGGAGATGCCGAGGGCGAGCCCGGTGAGCAGTGCGGTGAGGGCGCGCGGCAGGCGCAGGTCCATCACGATGAAACGCTCGACCTTGGTGCCGCCGCCGAAGAGGATCTCGGCGACGGTCGGCACCGAGATGGCGAAGTCGCCGCGGCCGATGTTGATGCACAGCAGCAGGAACGCGGCGAGCAGCAGGCCCGCGGTGATCGCGACCATGGTGGTGCGGCGGACCAGGGAGACCGGCCCGACCCGGAACCCCGGGCGCGACGGCACCGTGGCGGGGAGTTCGACCTCGTCGTCGATCAGGCTCACAGCGACACCAGCTTTCTGCGCCGGACGAGCGCGACGAAGAACGGTGCGCCGAAGAGCGCCAACACGATTCCCACCTGGAGTTCGCCGGGGCGGACCACGACGCGGCCGATCACGTCCGCGAGAAGGACCATGATCGCGCCGATGATGCCTGCATAGGGCACCAGCCAGCGGTAGTCGGGACCGGTGATCGACCGGGCGACATGGGGTACCACCAGCCCGACGAAGGCGATCGGGCCACAGGCGGCGGTGGCGGCGCCGGTGAGCAGGGTGATCGCGATGATGCCGATCGTCCGGCTCAACACGATGTTGGTGCCGAGGCCGCGGGCGACATCGTCGCCGAGGCTGAGCACGTTCAGGCTGGGGGTGCTCGCCATCGCGATCAGCGCGCCGATCACCAGGAACGGCAGCACCTGCCACAGCACCTCGGGCCCGCGCCCGGCGATGGAGCCGACGACCCAGAACCGGTAGCCGTCGAGGCTGGTCTGGTCGAGCAGGATGACGGTGTTCGTCATGGCGCTGAGGAACATCGCCACCGCGGCACCGGCGAGCGCGAGGCTCAACGGGCTGGACCTGCCGTTGCCGATCGACGAGATGCCGAACACGACGATGCTCGCGGCGAGGGATCCGGCGAAGGCGAACCACAGGTACTCGTTCGGTCCGGCCAGCCCGAACAGGTAGATCGAGAGCACCACGAAGAAGGCGGCGCCGCCGTTGAGGCCGAGCAGGCCCGCGTCGGCGAGCGGGTTGCGGGTGTGGCCCTGGATGAGCGCGCCCGCGATGCCGAGCGCGATGCCGACGGCGATCCCGAGGGCGGTGCGCGGCACCCGCAGGGTCCGCACCACCAGGTCGGTGTCGATGCCGGTCGGGGTGAACAGTGCGTGGAAGATCTCGGCGAAGGTCATCGGCCTGGCTCCGACCGCGATGCTGGCCAGGGCGGCCGCGGCGAGCAGCAGCACGAGGAGTGCGAGTCCGAGCAGTCGGCGCCTGCGGATCGCGGCCATCGAGGTGTCGCGGCGGATCGGGGTGAAGCCCTCCGCGACCGCGGTCTTGAGCCGGACGACCTCGGTGCCGGTGCGGGGGAGCAGCGCCCGGCGGGTGCCGAGCGGCTCGCCGGAGTCGGCGTCCCGGGTGACCAGGCCCAGCCAGCCCTTCCCGACACTCTGGCCCGTGCTGCCCTCCCTGGTGCCGCGGTTCCAGACGAGCAGGGCGGCGGCGGTGATCAGGGCGACGCCGCCGAAGACCGCGCGATCCATCTGGCCGCCGCCGTTGTCGTCGCGCAGGGAGTCGACGATGAACCAGCCGATGACCAGGGGGAGGGCGACCACGCCCAGGTCCGCGAGGGCGGCGAGCAGTCGGCGTTGCAGCGGTGCGGGTCCGCTCGGGACCTCCAGCGAACCGTAGACCTCGGTCGGGTGGGTCCCCCGGGTCTCGGTCGGCCCGGGGCCAGCCGCGACCGAACCTGGTGTGGGGGTGGACGTCACGGTCGGTGGCTCCTGATCGGCGAGGCGCAAGCTTGAGAGATTAGGTTACGGAACCCTATCTCCGGCGAGGGGTCCGGCTCCCCGTCGCCCGCTAGTGATGGTTAGGCTAACCTACATTCGCGGCCCGACCCGATGTGGGGTCGCCCCATGAGATGTCCGAATGTCGCCGACCCAGGAGTGAGCAGTGTCTTCCATCGCAGCGCCCCCGATCGCAGTGTCATCGACCGCCGTTTCGATGAGACCGCTGGGGAACGACCCGGCTGCCGCGCTCGACGACTCCTGTGCCCGGCTGCGGGGCATCTACCCGGACTACCCGCGGGTGTACGCCGTCGCGCTGATGGCCGACCAGGGCAAGCGTCGCTGGTGGTCCGCTGCCGAGGGGATTCGCGGCGACCGCCTCGAGCGGATGGTCGAGCGGGCGCTCGCGGATCTCGGCGAGCCGGAGGCGGCCGCCGCCTCGGTGGCGACCGCGCTCATCCATGCGGTGATCGGCCGAGTGGCGTCGCTGGTGGTGCTGGAGGGGCGGGCATGGGATCCGGGTCTCGAGAACCTGTGGCTGCACATGGACAGCGATGGCTGCATCGACTGGGCCGGGGTGTGTGATCCGGTTCTGCGGGTGCTGCCGGGCGATCGGTGGGCCGGGACGCGCGCGGCCGTGACGCTGCCGTGTGAGGGTGCCCTGCTGGTGTGGACCGCGTACCGGTGCCGCGCCGCGCTGGTCGCGATCTTCGATGCACTCGACCGGATCGTTCCGCTCGATCGATCGCGTCTGTGGGCCATGGTCGGTGAAGCGATCCTCGGCGCCGCCACGCTGGTCCCGATCCTGGGCGGGGTCGGGGAGTCCGTGGCGATGCGCCGGGGTCAGGGCCTGCTCGACGCCTTCGAGGGTGCCGGGGTGCCGGTCCGGGCGCGTGCCGACCGGACGGCGCCGCGGCGTGGCGCAATCGCCTCGCCTGCAAGTTAGGCCAGGCTTGCCTATAGTCATGTCCGGAACGTGAATGATCGGACCGCGCCGGAGTCCTGAGGGCTGCAGAGACTCCCGGTCCTTCCCCGCGACGGGCCCCACACCTTCGGGTGCGGGGCCCGTCGGCATTTCGGGCGAAAGGTACATTCACTCGACCGGCGGCAACCATGGAGTGTGAAGATGAGCAACGTGTCCTCGATGAGCGATCTGTCCGGGATGGATCCCGCGGCCGCGACCCCGTTCCTCAACAAGGGATTCGGCGAGGTGCTTGGGCTCGAGTACACCGAACTCAGCGGCGACCGGGTCCGTGCCACGTGGACGGTCCGACCCGAGCTGTACCAGCCGGCGGGCATCATGAACGGCGGCGTGCACTGCGCCGTCGTCGAGACGCTCGCCAGCATCGCGGGCAGCATCTGGCTGGGTGACCGGGGGCACGTGGTCGGCGTCAACAACAACACCGACTTCCTGCGGGCCACCCGCGATGGCGTCCTCTACGCGGAGGCGACGCCGGTGCACCGCGGCCGCACGCAGCAGCTGTGGCAGGTCGCCGTGGTGGACGAGCGCGACCGCCTGGTGGCCAAGGGGCAGGTGCGACTCGCGAACGTCACGGACACGGACCGCCTCGGCGGCTGAGCCCGGCACTGCGCGTCAGCGGAGGAACTCCGCCGCCCGGTCCGCGAGTTCGAGCGCGGGCTGGGGCAGTATCCCGAGCATCAGCGTGACGACGGCGCACAGACAGATCGCGG
Source organism: Rhodococcus sp. UNC363MFTsu5.1 (assembly GCF_000686785.1). Taxonomy (NCBI): domain Bacteria; kingdom Bacillati; phylum Actinomycetota; class Actinomycetes; order Mycobacteriales; family Nocardiaceae; genus Rhodococcus; species Rhodococcus sp. UNC363MFTsu5.1. The sequence goes on along the minus strand of NZ_JMLO01000014.1, from coordinate 109,513 downwards.
CCGCGGTCGCGGTGCTGGGCACGACGACCGTCGTCGCCTCGGAGGCGGGCTGTGCTGTCTTGTTGCTCCGCAGGCTCCGCTCCTGTGGCTCCGAGAAGTACATCAGCACGATGACCCGCACGTAGAAGAACGCGGCGATCGCGCTGCTGATCACGCCGACGATGACCAGGGGTGTTGCCCCGCCCTCGGCGGCGGCCCGGAACACCGCGAACTTTCCGACGAACCCACTGGTCAACGGGATTCCGGCGAAGGAGAGCAGGAACAGGGCGAAGACCGCGGCGAGCAGTGGCGAGCGCCTGCCGAGGCCGGCCCAGCTCGACATCTCGGTGGCCTCGCGAGATCCCCTCCGCACCAACGTCACACAGGCGAAGGCGCCGAGGGTGCTGAACCCGTAGGCGAGCAGATAGAACATCGTGGCCGAGAGCCCCGCGTCGTTACCGGCGATCAGGCCGGTGAGGATGAACCCGGTGTGGGCGATCGCCGAGTACGCGAGCATTCGTTTGACGTCGGTCTGGGTGATCGCCAGGACGGCACCGATCAGCATCGTCGCGATGGCCACGGCCCACAGCACCGGACGCCAGTCCGCCCGCAGATCCGGCAGGGCGACGTAGAAGATGCGCAGCATCGCGCCGAACGCGGCGACCTTGGTCGCCGCCGCCATGAACGCGGTGACCGGGGTGGGGGCGCCCTGGTACACATCGGGCACCCACGAATGGAACGGCACCGCACCGACCTTGAACAGCAGGCCGACCGTCAGCAGTCCGGCGCCGAGCAGCGCCAGCACCGGCCGTTGCTCGCCGCCGTCGGCGATCGCGTCGGCGATGCCCGCGAGCCGCACCGTGCCCGCGTAGCCGTAGAGCAGCGCCACGCCGTAGAGGAAGAACGCCGACGAGAACGCGCCGAGCAGGAAGTACTTCAGCGCCGCCTCCTGGGAGAGCAGGCGCCGGTGCCGGGCCAGTCCGCAGAGCAGGTAAAGGGGCAGCGACAGCACCTCGAGCGCGACGAACATGGTGAGCAGGTCACCCGCCGCGGGGAACAGCAGCATCCCGCCGACCGCGAAGAGCGTCAGTGGGAACACCTCGGTCTGCGTCACTCCCGCCCTGGTCGCCTCCAGTTCGTCGACGCTGCCGGGCACCGCGGCCGCCTGCGGGGCGAAGGCGTCGATGCCACCCGCCCCGGACGCGGGACCCGGGACCGATGCGCCAGGCGAGTGTCCGACCGCGACCCCGGCCCGCAGGCCGCTGCGCTCGGCGATCAACAACACCGAGAGGATCGAGACCAGCAGGATCGTGCCCTGCAGGAACAGGGTGGCGCCGTCGACGACCACCGCGCCCATGACGGCGGTGCCGCGATCTCCCCTCAGCAGCACGACCGCGACGAACGCGGCGCCGAGGCCACCGAGACTGAGCACCAGGTGGCAGGCCAGTCGGCCACGGGTGGGCGCGAAGGCCTCGACGATCACCGCCACGACCGCCACCCCGAACACGATCAGCATCGGCGCGAGCCTGCCGTATTCGATGTCCGGCGCGGGCAGTGCAACCTGGGCGAGGGCTTCGTGGGACCTCATCGGGGCGCACCTCCGTGGTTGTCCTGATCGGCGACGTAGCCGGTGAGCTGCGGGCCAGTCGGCGCGGGATCCTGCTGGCCGATCGTGGTCATGATCTGACTCACCGCGGGGTTGACGATGTCGAGGACGGGCTTCGGGTAGAAGCCGAGGACGAGGAGCAGCGCGATGAGCGGAGCGACGACCGCGAGTTCGCGGGGCACCAGGTCGCGGATGCGCCTGTTGTCCTCGTTCACGGGGCCGGCCATCACGCGTTGGTAGAGCCACAGCACGTAGATCGCGGCGAGAACCAGCGCGCTGGTCGCGATCAGCGCGGCGACCGGGTAGCGGGTGAAAGTGCCCACCAGGACCAGGAACTCGCTCACGAACGGGGCGAGCCCGGGCAGGGACAGGGTCGCGAGGCCCGCGACCAGGAAGGTGCCCGCCATCACAGGGGCGACCTTCTGCACACCGCCGTACGCGGCGATGGCCCTTGTGCCGCGGCGGGAGACCAGGAACCCGGCCACCAGGAACAGGGCGGCGGTCGAGATGCCGTGGTTGACCATGTAGAGCGTCGAGCCGGCCTGACCCTGACTGGTCATCGCGAAGATGCCGAGAATGATGAACCCGAAGTGCGAGATCGACGTGTAGGCGATCAGCCGCATCACGTCGGTCTGGCCGATCGCCAGCAGCGCGCCGTAGACGATGCCGACCACCGCCAGCGTGACGATCAGCGGCGCGAAGTACGCGGACGACTCGGGGAAGAGTTGCAGGCAGTAGCGGAGCATCGCGAAGGTGCCGACCTTGTCGACCACGGCCATCATGAGCACCGCGGTGGCCGGGGTGGCTGCGGTGGCCGCGCCCGGCAGCCAGGTGTGGAAGGGCCACAGCGGCGCCTTCACCGCGAAGGCGAACATGAAGCCGAGGAACAGCGCGTTGAGGACGCCGGGATCGACCCCGAGCCCGCCCGTCGAGGCGGCCGCGACGATCTCGCGGAAGTCGAAGGTCCCGCCGGGCAACGGGCTGCCCTCGCGCACCGTCACCACATACAGTCCGATCACCGCGGCCAGCATGATCAGGCCGCCGAAGAGGTTGTACAGCAGGAACTTCACCGCCGCGCGGGACCGGCGCAGGCTGTACTGCCGGGTCGCCCCGCCTGTCGCGGTCCCGCCGAACCCGCCGATCAGGAAGTACATCGGGAGCAGCATCGCCTCGAAGAACACGTAGAACAGCAGGATGTCGAGGGCGGTGAACGACACCAGCACCATCGATTCGACCACCAGGATCAGCGCCACGTAGAAGTGGATCCTGCGCCGACCGATCGGGTCAGGCTCGGGGACGTCGTTCCAGCCGGCCAGCAGGAGCAGTGGGACCAGCACGGCCGTCAGCAGCACCATCACCAGCGCGATGCCGTCCACTCCGAGCGTGTACCGGGTGCCGAAAGCCGGGATCCAGGCGTGTGACTCGACGTACTGGTACTGCTCGCCCGCCGGATCGAAACCGACAGCCATCGAGACGGCAAGCGCGAGCACCACGAGTGCGGTGCCGAGCGCGAAGGACCGGGCGAGCCGGTGCTTGTCCGCGGGCAGGGCAAGGACGGCGGCGGCGCCGACGAGCGGTGCCACCCAGATCGCGGTCAACCAGGGAAGGCTCATCGCAGACCCACCAGCACCATCGTCGCGGCCACCGCGGCCGCTCCCGCGAACATGTACAGCGCGTAGGTCCGGACGAACCCCGTCTGCAGCCGCCGGATTCGCGCCGAGGCGCCGCCGATGGCCGCGGCCAACCCGCCGACCACGCCGTCGATGCCCCGGCCGTCGAAGTACCCGAGCCACCGCGTCAGATGTTGGCCAGGACGCATGAACACCGCCTCGTTGACTGCGTCGCCGTACAGATCCCTGCGCGCCGCGACGGTGAGTGGGGAGACCGCGGCCGGCGCGACCTCGGGGATCTCCTGGCCCGCGTACTGCCGGTAGGCGACCGCGACTCCTGCGAGCACCACCGCCAGGGTCGTCGCGGTGATCACCCATACGGGGACGCCGAGATCGGGATGGTGGGCACCGACCACCGGCTCGAGCCAATGTTGCAGCGCGCCACCGAAAGCCAGGATCGCACCGGAGGCGACCGAACCGATCGCGATGAGGATCATCGGCCAGGTCATCACGCCGGGCGACTCGTGCGGGTGGGCCGCTACTGGTTCCTCCCGCCATCGGGGCGTGCCGAAGAACGTCATCAGCATCACCCGGGTCATGTAGAAGGCGGTGATGCCGGCCCCGAGCAGGGCCGCCGTGCCGAGGACGATGCCCTCGGCACCGCCCGCGCCGAATGCCGCCTCGATGATCTTGTCCTTCGAGAAGTAGCCGGAGAACGGGGGGATGCCGAGGATGGCCAGGTAGCCGAGCCCGAACGTGACGAAGGTGATCGGCATGAACACCCGCAACCCGCCGTAGCGGCGCATGTCGGTCTCGTCGTTCATGCCGTGCATCACCGAGCCGGCGCCGAGGAAGAGTCCCGCCTTGAAGAAGCCGTGGGTGAGCAGGTGCATGATCGCGAACGCGTACCCGGCGGGGCCGAGGCCCGCGGCGAGCACCATGTAGCCGATCTGGCTCATCGTCGACGCCGCCAACGCCTTCTTGATGTCGTCCTTGGCGCAGCCGATGATCGCGCCGAACAGCAGGGTGATCGCGCCGACCGCCACCACGGCGAGCCGCGCACCCGGCGCCAGGTCGAAGATCACGTTGGACCGGACGATGAGGTAGACGCCCGCGGTGACCATGGTGGCGGCGTGGATCAACGCGGACACCGGGGTCGGGCCCTCCATCGCGTCGCCGAGCCAGGACTGCAGCGGCACCTGGGCCGACTTGCCGCAGGCCGCGAGCAGCAGAGCCAACCCGATCGCCGTCACCACCGACTCGCTCGCCCCGTCAGCGGCGGCGAAGACGTCGGCGAAACCGATCGAACCGAACGTCGCGAACATCAGCATGATCGCGACGACCAGGCCCATGTCGCCGACGCGGTTGACCACGAAGGCCTTCTTCGCCGCGGTCGCCGCCGCGGGCTTGAACTGCCAGAAGCCGATCAGCAGGTACGAGGCGAGGCCGACGCCCTCCCACCCGACGTACAGCCCGAGGTAGTTGTCGGCGAGCACCAGGAGCAGCATCGCCGCGAGGAACAGGTTGAGATAGGCGAAGAAGCGGCGCTTGCCCACATCGTCCTTCATGTAGCCGATCGAATAGATGTGGATCAGCGAGCCGACCCCGGTGATCAGCAGGACGAAGCAGATCGACAGCTGGTCCAGCAGGAGTCCGAAGTCCACCTGCAGGCCGGCGGCGGGCACCCAGCTGAAGAGATCCTCGGTCACGGCACGATCGGCGGTGTCGCGGCCCAACATCTGGGCGAAGAACACGACACCGACCGCGAACGACGCCAACGCCATCGCGCAGGCGAACAGATGACCCCACCGGTCGGTTCGCCTGCCGCCGAGCAGCAGCACCGCGGCGCCGAGCAGCGGCAGGGCGGGCAGCAGCCAGATCCCCCCGGTCATGTCAGTACCTCAGCAGGTTCGCGCCGTCGACCGAGGCCGAACGTCGGGTGCGGAAGATCGTCATGATGATCGCCAGGCCGACAACGACTTCCGCGGCGGCGACCACCATGGTGAAGAACGCGAAGACCTGGCCGTCGAGGTCGTGCTGCATCCGGGCGAACGTCACGAACGCCAGATTGCTCGCGTTGAGCATCAGTTCGATGCACATGAACACGACGATGGCGTTGCGGCGCACGAGGACGCCCGCCGCACCGATGGTGAACAGCAGGGCGGACAGGTACAGGTAGTTCTCGGGGTTCACCGCGTGCCCTCCTCTCCTGATGTCTCCGATTCGGGTGCCGAGATATCTCGCTGCCGGAGAATGCGACTGACCGACGACGGGGCGAACGACCCGTCCGGGAGCAGCGCGGGCATGTCGACCGCGTTGCTGCGGGCGTAGACGCCGGGACTCGGCAACGGGGTCACCCGCTCGCCGCCCGTGGCGCCCTCGCTCCAGCGACGAACCCGGTCACGCGAGAGCGCCCTCTGGTCCACGCGCGGCCACAACCGCTCGCGGTGGGCCAGCACCATGGCGCCGATGGTCGCGGTGATCAGCAGCGCACCGGTGAGTTCGAAGGCCCACACATAGCGGATGAAGATGAGTTCCGCGAGGGCCTCGACATTGCCGGCAGGCCGCCCGGCCGGCTCGGCCGCGACGCCTGCCCAGTTGACGGACGCGTTGCCGATGGCCGCCATCAGCAGCACCCCGAAGCCGAGCCCCGCCACGAGCGCGGCGATCCGTTGGCCGCGAAGCGTTTCCACCAGCGAGTCGGAGGAGTCGACGCCGATGAGCATCAGGACGAACAGGAACAGCATCATCACCGCGCCCGTGTAGACGACGACCTGTACGACGCCGAGGAAGAGCGCGTCCTGGGCGATGTAGAACACCGCGAGGATGATCATGGTCAGCGCGAGGAAAATCGCCGAATAGACGGCCTTGGTCGCGCACACCACGCCGAGGGCGCCGATCACCGCCACCACGGCGAGGATCCAGAACTGGACCGCCTCGCCCGTGGACGTGCGCTCGAGGGGCTCGGCGGCGAACTGCGCCGCCATTGCGACCGCGGTCACGGCTGCGACCCCCCTTCCTCGGTGGTGTCTTCGGAGAGCGTGCCGAGGTAGTAGTCCTTGTCGGTGCTCCCCGGCTGCATCGGGTGTGGCGGCGGGGTCATCCCGGGCTCGAGCGGCGCCAGCAGGCGATCCTTGTCGTAGATCAGCCCGGCGCGGTTGTCGTCGACCATCTCGTAGTCGTCGGTCATGGTCAGCGCCCGGGTCGGGCACGCCTCGATGCACAGACCGCATCCGATGCACCGCAGGTAGTTGATCTGGTACACGCGGCCGTATCGCTCGCCGGGCGAATAGCGTTCGGACTCGGTGTTGTCCGCGCCCTCCACATAGATGGCGTCGGCGGGGCAGGCCCAGGCGCAGAGCTCACACCCGATGCACTTCTCCAGCCCGTCCTCGTAGCGGTTGAGCTGATGCCTGCCGTGGAAGCCGGGGGCGGTCGGCGACTTCTCCTCGGGATAGAACTCGGTGTTCGGTTTCTTGAACATCGTCTGGAAGGTCACGCCGAATCCTGATAGGGGACCTAGGAACTCAACCATCGTCGCCCTCCTGGGTGGTGGCCCCCGTGGAAACCGGGGTGCGGTGGAACGCGGGCAATCTCTGGCCCGGTAGCGGCGGAACCGGGAAACCGCCTGCCATGGGGTCGAACGGTTCCGGGGCGGGCGGCGCGGTCGGGCCCGCGGTCACCGGCGGTGCGGGCTTCGGCGTGGACCGGCGCCGGCGCCACAGCAGTCCGAGCGCGACCAGTGCGACGACCGTCCCCGCGCCGAAGAGGAAGACCTGCAGGGAGCCGTACCCCTCGTTCCGTAGGGTCCGCATCGCGGCGACCACCAGGACCCAGACCAGTGCGGCGGGGATCAGGATCTTCCAGCCCAGGTTCATGAACTGGTCGTAACGCAGCCGGGGCAGCGTCCCGCGCAACCAGATGAACACGAACAGGAAGCCCCAGACCTTGGCCGTGAACCACAGCAGGGGCAGCCATCCGGAATTCGCGCCGTCCCACATGTTCAGCGGCCACGGGGCGTGCCAGCCGCCGAGGAACAGTGTGGTGGCCAGCGCCGAGACGGTCGCCATGTTGATGTACTCGGCGAGCATGAACATGGCGAAGCGGAGCGAGGAGTACTCGGTGTGGAAGCCGCCGACCAGTTCGCCCTCGGCCTCGGGGAGGTCGAACGGCGCGCGGTTGGTCTCGCCGACCATCGAGGTGGCGTAGATGAGGAACGAGGGCAGCAGCAGGAAGACGTACCAGGTACCTTCCTGCGCGGCGACGATGCCCGAGGTGGCCATCGTGCCCGCCCACAGGAAGACCGCGGCGAAGGCCAATCCCATCGCGACCTCGTACGAGATGACCTGCGCCGTCGAGCGCAAGCCGCCCAGCAACGGGTAGGTCGAGCCCGACGCCCACCCGGCGAGCACGATGCCGTACACGCCGACCGAGGTGACCGCGAGGATGTACAGGACCGCGACCGGTAGGTCGGTGAGTTGCAGCGGAGTCCGATGCCCGAGGATCGACACCTCGGGACCGAACGGGATCACGGCGAAGGCCATGAAGGCAGGCACCACCGCGATGATCGGTGCCAGCAGGTAGACCGGCCTGTCCACGCCACTCGGGACGATGCCCTCCTTGAGCGCCAGCTTGATGCCGTCGGCCAGGCTCTGCAGGGTGCCCTTCGGACCGACCCGGTTGGGCCCCACCCGCATCTGCATCCAGGCCAGCACCTTGCGTTCGACGAGGATCGCCAGCAACGGGGTCAGGACGAGGAAGACGAAGACCGCAAGGGCCTTGCCGAGCACGAGCCACCACGGATCGTGCCCGAACGCCGAAAGGTCGGTGTATCCCGTGTCCATCACCGCTCCGTTTCGGTTGTCGCGGAGTGGATGCGGACGAGGCCGCCTGGGAGGGTGGCGAGCTCACGGAACACCGCGGACCCGGGGGAGTTCATGGGCAGCCACACCACCCGGTCCGGCAGGTCCGTGATGGCCAACGGCAAGGTGATCGATCCCCGCTCGGTGCTGACGGTCACCGGATCCCCCTCGGCGGAGCCGATCTCGGCGGCGCTGGCAGCGGACAGACGCAGCACGGGTGTGCGTGCGGTCCCCGCGAGGTGCGGCTCCCCGTCCTGCATGCGGCCGGAGTCCAGCAGCATTCGCCAGCCCGCCAGCACCGCCTCACCCGGGCCCGGTTTCGCCTGCTCCGCGGGCGCGACGTCCGGCGGGGCAGGGGGCGCACCGTCCCACGGTCCGAGCCGCGCGAGTTCGGCGCGCGCGGCCGCGGCATCGGGCAGGCCGAGCGGCGTGCCCATCCTGTCGGCGATGGCGTCCAGCACCCGCTGGTCGGGCATGGCGCCGACGCCGGGGAGCGCGGCGCCGAAAACGCGGGGGCGCCCCTCCCAGTTGAGAAAGGTGCCGGGCTTCTCCGCAACAGGGGCGACGGGAAACACCACGTCGGCGCGTTCGGTGACCTCGCTGCGGCGCAGCTCCAGGCTGACCACGAAGCCGGCCGCCTCGATCGCGGCCAGGGCGGCCCGCGGGTCGGCGAGATCGCCCGGCTCCACCCCGCCGACCACCAGCGCTCCGAGCCGGCCCTCCCGCGCGGCGGCGAGAATGTCGGCGGAGTCACGTCCCCGCGCCGCAGGCAGATCCGTGACGCCCCACGCCCGTGCCACCTGCCCGCGTGCGACGTCATCGGCGACCGGCCTGCCGCCGGGCAGCAGGTGTGGGAGGGCGCCGGCCTCGAGCGCGCCCCGGTCGCCTGCCCGGCGGGGTACCCACACCAGCCGCGCCCCGGTCCGATCTGCGAGCCGGATCGCGGCGGACAGTGCGCCGGGAAGGGCCGCCAGGCGCTCGCCGACCATGATCACGGCGCCGGGCGCTCGCAGGAGCTCCGACCCCGACAGCGAGCCGAGTGCCGCGGCCTCGCCGCCAGGTGCTGTCCTGAGCAGTCGGCCCGACATCTTCGCCAGACCGCGGCTGGCGTACGGCGCGACCGACTGGACCACGAGGGCGCCCCGCCGTGCCGCCTTCCGCAGTCGCAGGTAGACGATCGGTGACTCCTCCTCGGGCTCGAACCCGACGAGCAGCACGGTCGGCGCGTTCTCCAGGTCGCGGTAGGACACGGTCACCCGATGGCGGGCGGCCAGGAAGTCGGCCTCCTCCGCGGAGTGCGGCCTGCTGCGGAAGTCGATGTCGTTGGTGCCGAGCACCACCCGCGCGAACTTCGCGTAGGCGTAGGCGTCCTCGAGGGTGGACCGGCCGCCCACCAATACCCCTGAACCGCCCCTGGCGGTGCTCAGACCGCGTGCCGCCGCTGCCAAGGCTTCCGGCCATGAGGCGGGCACCAGCGTGCCGTCGTCGGCGCGGACCATCGGTGTGGTGATGCGATCCGGGGCGGTGGCATAGGTGAACGCCCACCTGCCCTTGTCGCAGTTCCATTCCTCGTTGACCTCTGGGTCGTCGCCAGCCATCCGGCGCAACACGGTGCCGCGCCGATGATCGGTGCGCAGGTCACAGCCGCTGGCGCAGTGTTCGCAGGCGCTCGGGCTCGACACCAGGTCGAACGGCCTTGCGCGGAACCGGTATGCGGCGCCGGTGAGCGCGCCGACCGGGCAGATCTGCACTGTGTTGCCCGAGAAGTAGGACTCGAACGGTTCCTTGGCGTAGATGCCGACCTGCTGCAGTGCGCCCCGCTCCAACAACTCGATGAACGGGTCGCCTGCGATCTGCTGGGAGAAGCGGGTGCACCGGGCGCACAGCACGCACCGTTCCCGGTCGAGCAGGACCTCGGAGGACAGCGGAATCGGTTTGGGGAAGGTGCGTTTGACCCCGCCGAACCGTGATTCGGTCCTGCCGTTGGACATCGCCTGGTTCTGCAGCGGGCACTCGCCGCCCTTGTCGCAGACCGGGCAGTCGAGCGGATGGTTGATCAGCAGCAGCTCCATCACGCCCCGTTGCGCCTTGTCAGCGACGGGCGAGGTGAGCTGCGTGCGGATCGCCATGCCGTCCGTGACGGTCGTGGTGCACGAGGCGAGCGGCTTGCGCTGGCCCTCCACGTCGACAAGGCACTGGCGGCAGGCGCCGACCGGGTCGAGCAGCGGGTGGTCGCAGAACCGGGGGATCTGGATGCCGACCATCTCCGCGGCGCGGATCACCAGTGTTCCCTTGGGAACCGCGATCGGGACTCCGTCGATGGTGGCCGACACGAGCTCCTCGGGGACCGGCAGCTCCGCCGCGTCGCTGTTCGTGTTCACCGTCATCAGATGTGTCCTCTCGGATCGAGAGTGGACCGGTCCGGATCGAAGGGGCATCGGCCGAGCTCGAAGTGCGCCAGGTACTCGTCGCGAAAGTGCTTGATGGAGGACATGATCGGGCTGGCGGCGCCGTCGCCGAGGGCGCAGAACGACTTCCCGAGGATGCTGTCGGAGATGTCGAGCAGCTTCTCCAGGTCCGCCTCGGTGCCCTCGCCTGCCTCCATGCGTTCGAGGATCTGGACCAGCCAGTAGGTGCCCTCGCGGCAGGGGGTGCACTTGCCGCAGGACTCGTGCTCGTAGAACTCGGTCCAGCGCAGCACGGCTCGGACCACGCAGGTGGTCTCGTCGAAGATCTGCAGTGCCTTGGTGCCGAGCATCGAGCCCGCTGCCGCGACGTGTTCGTAGTCCAGCGGGACGTCCAGGTGATCGGCGGTGAAGAGGGGAGTCGACGACCCTCCCGGGGTCCAGAACTTGAGCGAATGGCCTTCCCGTACACCGCCCGAATACTCGAGCAACTCGCGCAGGGTGATGCCGAGCGGCGCCTCGTACTGTCCGGGCCGGGCGACATGGCCGGAGAGGGAGTAGAGGGTGAAGCCGGGGGATTCCATGCTGCCCATGGATCGGAACCACTGCGGTCCACGCAGGATGATCGGTGGGACGCTCGCGATCGACTCGACGTTGTTGACCACGGTCGGGCTCGCGTACAGGCCGGCCACCGCAGGGAACGGCGGGCGCAGCCGGGGTTGCCCGCGGCGGCCCTCCAGCGAATCGAGCAGTGCCGTCTCCTCGCCGCAGATGTAGGCCCCCGCGCCCGCGTGCACCACCAACTCCAGGTCGTAGCCGGAGCCGAGGATGTCCCTGCCGAGATACCCCGCGTCGTAGGCCTCGGCCACCGCGGCCTGCAGTCGACGCAGCACCGGCACGACCTCGCCCCGCAGGTAGATGAAGGCGCGGCTCGAGCGGATGGCGTACGCCGCGATGATCACGCCCTCGACCAGAGCATGCGGCGTGGCCAGGATGAGCGGCATGTCCTTGCAGGTGCCGGGCTCGGACTCGTCGGCGTTCACGACCAGGTAGTGCGGCTTGGCCGCGTCCTGGCCTTGGGGGATGAACCCCCATTTGGTGCCGGTGGGGAACCCGGCACCCCCGCGCCCGCGCAGACCGGAGTCCTTCACCGTCCCGATCACCTGGTCGGGGTCCATGCGCAGGGCCTTGTCCAGGGCCCGGTAGCCGTCGTGACGGCGATAGGTGTCCAGCGTCCAGGACCTCGGGTCGTCCCAGTACCGGCTCAGCACCGGGGACAACGTGGTGGGGGAGGTGGTCGGCTCCTGTACAGCGTCGACCAGCGGCCGATCGGTCTCATCGGGGGAGGCGGCGGGTTCCGGCAACGGCGCGGCGACGGGTGCCGCCATCCCCAGCTCGCGGGCGATCCGCAGACCGACGACGGTGGGACCACCCGCGCCGCCACCCGACTCGAGCGCGCCGGGCCGGGTGTCCGGGAACCCGGCGAGGATCCGTGCGGTCTCCCGGAAGGTGCACAGCGGGGCGCCCCTGGTCGGGGTCACCTCGTCGCCCGCCGCAAGGTCGTCGACGAGCGCTCTGGCCGAATCCGGGGTCTGGTTGTCGAAGAACTCCCAGTTCACCATCACGACAGGGGCGAAGTCGCACGCCGCGTTGCACTCGATGCGTTCGAGCGTGATCTTGCCGTCGCCGGTGGTGTCACCGTTGCCGACGCCGAGATGCTCCTCGAGCGCGGCGGCGATCGCGTCGCCGCCCATGATCGCGCAGAGCGAGTTGGTGCAGACCCCGACGTGGTAGTCGCCGGTCGGATTGCGCCGGTACATGGAGTAGAACGTCGCCACCGCGGTGACCTCGGCCCCGGTGAGGCCGAGTCGCGTTGCGCAGAACTCGATTCCGGCAGGGGTGAGGTAGCCGTCCTCGGCCTGGACCAGGTGCAGCAGTGGCAGCAGCGCCGAACGTGCCTCTGGTGCCGCGCTCGTCTCGCCGTACCGCGCGATGATCTCCGCCGCGTCCGCCGCCAACCGGGCGTGGACGTCGGGCGGGTAGGCCTCGCGGGCACCCGGCCGGACCAGCTGCCCCTTCTCGTCCGGACGCGGCCCGAGCTCGAGGAAGACCGGACCGGCGGCACCGGGTGGCCCGCTCACGGAGATGTTTGTCGCGCGCTCGTCGCCTCGTCCCTGCAACATCAGCGATCAGCTCCGCCCATGACCGGATCGATGCTGGCGACCGAGGCGATGACGTCGGACACCATCCCGCCCTCACACATGGCCGCCACGGCTTGGAGATTGGTGAACGAGGGATCCCGGTAGTGGACCCGGAACGGGCGGGTGCCGCCGTCGCTGACCATGTGCACGCCCAGCTCGCCCCTGGGGGACTCGACCGCGATGTACACCTGCCCCGGCGGTACCCGGAGCCCCTCGGTGACGAGCTTGAAATGGTGGATCAGCGATTCCATCGAGGTCCCCATGATCTTGCGAATGTGCTCGGGGGAGTTGCCCAGTCCGTCGCTGCCGAGGGCGAGATCGGCGGGCCAGGCGATCTTCTCGTCCGCGACCATGACGGGGCCCGGCCGCAGTCGGTCGAGACACTGTTCGACGATCTTCAACGACTCCGACATCTCGTCGACCCGGATCCGGTAGCGCCCGTAGCAATCGCTGCGGGAGTCGGTGACGACGTCGAACTCGTAGTCCTCGTAGCCGCAGTAGGGTGCGCTCCTGCGCAGGTCGTGGGGCAGGCCGGTGGCCCGCAGCACCGGACCCGTGATGCCGAGCGCCATGCAGCCGGTCAGGTCGAGATGGCCGATGCCCTCGGTGCGGGCCTTCCAGATCGCATTGTCGCTGAGCAGCAACTCGATGTCCCGCAGTCGTTTCGGCATGATCACGAGCAGCTCGCGGATCTTCTCGACCGCGCCGGGCGGTAGGTCCCTGACGAGGCCGCCGGGACGGATGTATGCGTGGTTCATCCGCAGTCCGGTGATCACCTCGAAGACATCGAGGATCAGCTCGCGCTCGCGGAACCCGAAGAGCATCGGGGTGATCGCGCCCAGCTCCATCCCGCCGGTTGCCAGTGCCACCAGGTGGGAGGAGATCCGGTTGAGCTCCATCAGCATCACCCGGATGACGTTGGCCCGCTCCGGGATCTGGTCGGTGATGTCGAGGAGCTTCTCCACCCCGAGGCAGTACGCGGTCTCGTTGAAGAACGGTGACAGGTAGTCCATCCGGGTGACGAAGGTGACGCCCTGCATCCAGTTCCGGTACTCGAGGTTCTTCTCGATCCCGGTGTGCAGGTAGCCGATTCCGCAGCGCGCCTCGGTGACCGTCTCGCCCTCGATCTCGAGGATGAGGCGGAGGACCCCGTGTGTGGACGGGTGCTGCGGGCCCATGTTGACGACGATGCGTTCGGCGCCGGCGGTTCCGGCGGTGGATGAGACGACCTCGTCCCAGTCCTGTCCCGTGACGGTGAGGTTCTGTCCGGTCTCGTTCATCAGCTGTACGCCCTCCGCTCGTCCGGCGGTGGCACCTGCGCGCCCTTGTACTCGACGGGGATGCCGCCGAGGGGGTAGTCCTTGCGCTGCGGGTGGCCCCGCCAGTCGTCCGGCATCTCGATCCGGGTCAGCGAGGGGTGGCCGTCGAAGACGATGCCGAAGAAGTCGTAGGTCTCCCGCTCGTGCCAGTCGTTCGTCGGGTACACCGCATACAGCGACGGGACGTGCGGATCATCGTCGGGTACCGACACTTCGAGCCGGATGAGGCGGCCGTGGGTGATCGACCGGAGCGGGTAGACCGCGTGCAGTTCCCGGCCGGTGTCCTGCGGATAGTGCACGCCGTTCACGCCGAGGCACAGCTCGAATCGGAGGTCGGGCTCGTCGCGCAGGGTCCGCGCGACCAGCGGTAGGTGCGATCGCCGGACGTGGAAGGTCAGCTCGTCCCGGAAGACGACGACCTTCTCGATCGCCGCTTCGAACGGCGTGCCCGCCTCGGTGAGCGCCGCCGCGAGGGCGTCCGCGACCTCGTCGAAGTAGCCGCCGTACGGACGAGGCGCGCTGCCGGGCACGGTGACCGGGCGAACCAGCCGGCCGTAGCCGGAGGTGTCCCCGCTGCCGCGCACCCCGAACATGCCGCGGCGCACATCGATCAGCTCCTCGTCCTCGGGGTGCGCCGATGGCACTGCGCCCTCCGGGCCCGCAGTCGCCTCCGCGTCGATCCGCCGGACATCGTCGTCGCGGTCGCCTTCCTCGTGGGTCACCGGAGCAGACCCCCGGGGGTGCCGAGATCGAACGTCGGGGTTGACGCCAGTGCGGCCTGCTCGGCGGCCCGCACCGCCTCCTCGCGGTTGGCGCCCAACGGCATCTGCTGGATCTTCTCGTGCAGCGTGATGATCGCGTTCAGCAGCATCTCCGGCCGCGGTGGGCACCCGGGCAGGTAGATGTCCACGGGAACGACGTGATCGACGCCCTGCACGATCGCGTAGTTGTTGAACATGCCGCCCGAGGAGGCGCACACCCCCATGGCCAGCACCCACTTGGGTTCGACCATCTGGTCGTAGATCTGACGGAGGACCGGGGCCATCTTCTGGCTGACCCGGCCCGCGACGATCATCAGATCCGCCTGCCGCGGCGAGGCGCGGAACGCCTCCATCCCGAAGCGGGCGAGGTCGTAGCGCCCCGACGTGGTGGCCATCATCTCGATCGCGCAGCAGGCGAGGCCGAAGCTCGCCGGCCAGAGGGAGCCCTTGCGGGCGAACCCAGCCAGCCCCTCGACCGTGCTCAGCAGGAAGCCGCTCGGCAGTTTCTCCTCGAGACCCATCTCGTTACTCTTCTCGCTTCGGATTTCGCTTGAGATCGATTCCGGCACTACACGAACGGGCGCTCAATCCCAGCTCAGACCGCCTCGGCGCCACTCGTACACGTAGGCGACGGCAACGTTGAAGATGAACAGCGCCATCGCGCCGAGACCGAAGAGGCCGAGTGCGTCGAAGTGCACGGCCCAGGGATAGAGGAACACGATCTCGATGTCGAAGATGATGAAGAGCATCGCCGTCAGGTAGTACTTCACGGGGATGCGCTGGCCTGGGGCCCGGCCCGCCGGCTGCTGCATCGGGTCGATGCCACACTCGTACGCCTCGAGTTTGGCCCTGTTGTACCGCTTCGGGCCGACGATCGATGCCACGATCACCGAGAAGATCGCGAATCCCGTTGCGATCGCTCCGAGTACGAGGATCGGCACATAGACGTTCATGCCGGGTGAGCTCCCCTCTGTGCGAGCCTGGCCGTCCGGTTCCGGACGGTCGTTCCAGCACGCGCGCGGGATCGATGCGGCAGTCGATCTCGGACCGACTCGTCGGTCCGACTTGCCAGGCTCGCCCCATGCCACGCTCCTCAGATCCAGAAGCACTTCCCGCGCGATCACTCCGGCCGAACGAGCCGCACTATCCCGACTCTGGTCGATGTGAGCTAAATCTCACCCTACCGGTCTGGGGAGTTCGCGCCGGGTGGTTCGCGGGCGTGTCCGGCGGCGAACCGCGGAGCTACGCGGAGCCGCGCAGGAGCGCGACGACGGCCTCGGCGAGGCGGAGCGGGTCGATCGGCCGCGGCACGGAGGCCTCGGCCCGTGACCAGTTGGCCAGCCAGGCGTCGTCGGGCCTGCCGGTCAGCACCAGGATCGGCGGGCAGTCGCGGATCTCGTCCTTCAACTGCTTGGCGATACCCATTCCGCCGACGGGGGTCGCCTCCCCGTCCAGGACGGCCAGGTCGATGCCGCCCGCGTCCAGGTGCCCGATCACGACGGGTCCCGTCGCCACCTCGAGGTACTCCAGCTCCGGTAGGTCCGGATGGGGCCGCGTCCCGAGCGCGCTGATGACCTGGGCGCGGGTGTTCGCGTTGTCGCTGTACACGAGCACGCGCAACACGACTGGCGGGCTGGTGGGTTCCGTCGCCTCGGTCACGTGCTCGATGCTACTGGCGATCCGCTCTCGCGGGCCGTCGCTGCGTCGAGAGAGGCGTGTTGCCTGCATGTTTCGGTCTTCTTACAGCCACGTCAACCGGCCGGGGAGGCGGCGGATGCCCCCGGTCCGCGTGGCACCATTGCCCCTCCGGGCGCACCCGCCCGGCACATGACGAGGAGGACGGATGCGCCTGTCGCCCCACGAGCAGGAACGGCTGCTGCTCAGCTACGCCGCCGAACTCGCCAGGCGTCGCAGGGGCAGGGGCCTGCTCCTCAACCATCCCGAGGCGGTCGCCATCATCACCGACCACCTGCTCGAGGGTGCGAGGGACGGCCGCACCGTCGCCGAGCTGATGGCGTCCGGTCGCGAGGTGCTCGGTCGCGAGGACGTGATGGAGGGTGTGCCCGAGATGCTCGCCGACGTCCAGGTCGAGGCCACCTTCCCGGACGGCACCAAACTCGTGACCGTCCACCATCCGATCGCATAGGAGCAGCAGATGATCCCCGGTGAAATCCTCTGCGCCGACGGCGAGATCGAGCTGAATCCCGGCGCGCCGCGGACCGAGCTAGAGGTGCTCAACGTCGGCGACCGGCCGGTCCAGGTCGGCAGTCACGTGCACTTCCCCCAGGCGAACGCGGCGCTGCAGTTCGATCGGGAGACCGCGCACGGGCTCCGTCTCGACATCCCCGCGGGCACCGCCGTCCGCTTCGAACCGGGGCTGGGCCAGCGTGTGAGCCTGGTCCCGATCGGCGGCACCCGTGAGGTCCACGGCCTGGATCTGGCCGCTCCGGGAAAGCTGGACTGCCGATGACCTCGCTGAGCAGGCCCCGCTATGCCGCGCTGTTCGGACCCACCACCGGCGACCGGATCCGGTTGGCCGACACCGACCTGTTCATCGAGATCACCGAGGACCGCTCGGGCGGTCCGGGGCTGGCAGGCGAGGAGGCCGTCTTCGGTGGCGGCAAGGTTCTCCGCGAGTCCATGGGGCAGGGCCGTGCCACCCGCGCCGAGGGGGCGCCCGACACCGTCATCACCGGGGTGGTTGTTCTCGATCACTGGGGAATCATCAAGGCGGACGTCGGGATCCGGGACGGCCGGATCGTCGCGCTCGGCAAGGCAGGCAATCCGGACACCATGACCGGTGTGCATCCCGATCTGGTGGTCGGACCCTCCACCGAGATCATCGCGGGCAACGGACGGATCCTCACCGCGGGCGCGATCGACTGCCACGTGCACTTCATCTGCCCGCAGATCATGGAGGAAGCGCTCGGCGGCGGCATCACCACGCTGATCGGCGGCGGCACCGGCCCGGCCGAGGGGTCGAAGGCCACCACCGTCACGCCCGGCGCCTGGCACCTGTCGCGGATGCTGGAGGCGCTCGACGGGTGGCCGATGAACATCGCGCTGCTCGGCAAGGGCAACACCGTCAGCGCGGAGTCCATGTGGGAGCAGTTGCGGGGCGGCGCTTCCGGATTCAAGCTGCACGAGGACTGGGGCTCGACCCCGGCGGCGATCGACGCCTGCCTGTCCGTCGCCGATGCGGCGGGTGTCCAGGTCGCGCTCCACTCCGACACGCTCAACGAGGCGGGCTTCGTCGAGGACACCCTCGCGGCGATCGCGGGCCGCGGGATCCACGCGTACCACACCGAGGGGGCGGGAGGCGGGCACGCGCCGGACATCATCACCGTCGCCGCGCAGGGTCACGTGCTGCCCAGCTCGACCAACCCGACCCGTCCGCACACGGTGAACACCCTCGACGAGCACCTGGACATGCTCATGGTGTGCCACCACCTCGACCCGTCCATCCCCGAGGATCTGGCCTTCGCGGAGAGCCGGATCCGGCCGTCGACCATCGCGGCGGAGGACCTGCTGCACGACATGGGCGCCATCTCGATGATCGGCAGCGATGCGCAGGCGATGGGCCGGATCGGTGAGGTGGTGCTGCGCACGTGGCAGTCGGCGCACGTGATGAAGCGCCGGATCGGGGCCCTGCCCGGCGACGGCGCGGCGGACAACAACCGGGCCAGGCGCTACGTGGCCAAGTACACGATCTGCCCGGCGATCGCGCACGGGCTGGACGCCGAGATCGGGTCGGTGGAGGTGGGCAAGCTCGCCGACCTGGTGCTCTGGGAGCCCGCGTTCTTCGGGGTCCGTCCGCACGCCGTGATCAAGGGCGGCGCGATCGCCTGGGCCGCGATGGGCGACGCCAACGCCTCGATCCCGACCCCGCAGCCGGTGCTGCCGAGGCCCATGTTCGGCGCCGCTCCGAAGGTGGCGGCGGCGACCTCGGTGCACTTCGTTGCGCCGCAGGCGATCGAGGACGGGCTGGCCGATCGGCTGAACGTGGACCGCAGGCTGGTGCCGGTTCTCGACGTCCGCGCGCGGGGCAAGGCGGACATGCCGCTCAACGACGCGCGGCCCCACATCGAGGTGGACCCCGACACGTTCACCGTGCGGATCGACGGGCAGGTGTGGCGCGAGCAGCCCGCCACCGAACTGCCGATGGCCCAGCGGTACTTCCTGTTCTGATGGCGGTGCGCACGAGATGAGCTCGAGACTGGCGAACCTGCTGGCGTTGGCCGATTCCCGGCTGCCGACCGGAGGGCACGTGCACTCCGGGGGAGTCGAGGAGGCCATCGCCTGCGGGCTGGTGCGGGACCTCGCGACGCTCGACGCCTACCTGCGCAGGCGGATCCGCAGCACCGGGCTGGTCGCCGGGTCCATCGCCGCCGCGGTGTGCGCGGGCGCGCTCGACCCCGCACAGGCCGACACGGAGACCGACGCACGGACCCCTTCCCCTGCGGGACGTGCCGCGTCCCGGGCGCAGGGCCGGGGGCTGCTGCGGCTGTCCAAACACGTGTGGCCCGAACACGACTGGTCGGTTCTCGGCACCCGCCCGCACCTGGCGGTGGCGTCCGGCCGGGCCGCGCGGGTATGCGGGATGAGCGAGACCGAGGCCGCGATGGTCCTCGTCTACACGACGATGACGGGGTCCGCGATCGCCGCGCAGCGCCTGCTCGCCCTCGACCCGGCCGACGTCGCGGCCTGCACCTTCGCGCTCTCCGAGCTGTGCGACCGGACCGCGGATCTCGCCGCCACCGGGCTCGCCGACCTGTCCGACCCCGTGCTCGACCTCGTCGCGCAGGCGCACCTGGACCGCGAACGCCCACTGTTCGCCTCGTGACCTCCCCGACGCCCCAACACCCGAGAACCGCACCACCAGAAGGAGATCGACATGCCCCCGCACCTGATCGACGGCGAACCGCATCACCACACGCACGACCGGCCCAAGCGGGTACGCACGGCGGGGGAACCGCTGCGGGTCGGTATCGGCGGGCCGGTCGGATCCGGCAAGACCGCGCTGGTCGCCGCGCTCTGTCGTGAGCTGCGCGACGAACTGTCGCTCGCGGTGCTCACCAACGACATCTACACCACCGAGGACGCGGACTTCCTCCGCAGGCATGCCGTGCTGCCCGACGAGCGGATCACCGCGGTGCAGACCGGTGGCTGCCCCCACACCGCGATCCGCGACGACATCACTGCGAATCTCGACGCGATCGACGACCTGATCGAGGCGAACCCGCCCTTGGACCTGATCCTCGTCGAATCCGGCGGCGACAACCTCACCGCGACCTTCTCCTCGGGGCTGATCGACGTGCAGATCTTCGTGGTGGACGTGGCGGGCGGTGACAAGGTCCCGCGCAAGGGTGGACCCGGCGTGACGTTCTCGGACCTGCTGGTCGTCAACAAGACCGATCTCGCCCCGCTGGTCGGAGCGGACCTGACCGTGATGGAGACCGACGCGGCCCGGGTTCGCGAGGGCAGGCCGACGGCGTTGATCTCGCTGACCGCCGACCCGGCGGCGACCCCGGTGCTGGCCTGGGTGCGCGAGCAGCTGGCCGGGGCGGTCTGACCGGGTGCACACCGCGCTGACCATCGTCGCCGAGCGGGGCCGCACCCCGCGGATCCGGGCGAGCGGGGGACTGGCCGCCCGGATCACCGGGCCCGACACCGTGCACCTGATCTCCGCGGCGGCGACGCCGCTCGGCGGTGACCACCTCGAGATCGTCCTGCGCGTCGGACCGGGTGCGAGCCTGACGGTGCGCACCGTCGCAGCGGCGCTCGCGCTGCCCGGCGCCGACGAGCTGGTCTCGACGGCGCGCTGGGACGTCCGGGTGGACCACGATGCGGAGCTGCTGCTCGACCCCGAGCCCATGGTGGTCGCGGCGGACGCGGAGCACCGGACCCATACCCGCCTCGAGCTGACGTCCACGTCGCGGGTGACGGTGCGCGAGCGGGCACAGATCGGGCGCACCGGCGAGCAGGGCGGGCGCTGGTCGGGCGCGCTGCACGCGGACCTGGACGGGCTGCCGCTGCTGCGGCACCGGTTGGAGCTGGGCGCGGGGACGGTTGGCCACGACCTGTTGGACGCGCCGATGGCGGTCCAGAGCGAACTGGTGTTCCCGGACGCGCGGCCCGCGGTGGTCGAGCGGCAGGGCGCGGGTGGGTCGTGGGTGCGGATGCCCCTGGCGGCAGGCGGCAGTCTCGGGACCCGACTCGGCCGCGCGTTGGCTACGGTGAACCCATGACCGGTACCCCGCCCGCATTCGACCCGGAACAGGTCGCGCAGGCCCGCGCCGCCGTCGAGGCGGTGCCGGATCTACCCGAGTGGGTACGCCGGTTCGAGCTGCTCGGCGACCCGACCCGGCTCCGGATCCTGCTCGGCCTGCACCGCGCCCCCGGCATCTACGTTTCCGATCTGGCGGCGGCGCTCGACATGAGCACCACGGCCGTCTCGCACGCACTTCGGCTGCTGCGCAATCAGGGCTGGGTCGCGGTGCGCCGCGACGGCAAGAAGATGAGCTACTCGCTCGACGACGAGGTCGTGCACCGGATGCTGCACGACCTCGGCGCCACCCACGCGCACAACGGTTAGCCGGCCTTCTCCCGCTCCTCGCCGGTCGAGACGGCAAGCGGGTCGCCGATCAGACCGGCATCCTTGGCCCGCTCGTAGTCCTGCAACAGGTCGATGGCGTTGCGCGCGAACACCTGCTGCTCCGTCGAGGCCATCTGCGCGCGTCCGCGGCCGAGGAAGCTGACGGTCCAGGACAGGATCGTGGAGAATTTGCTGCGGAAGCCGACCAGGTACATCAGGTGGATCACCAGCCAGGCGACCCAGCCGATGAATCCGCTGATCTCCAGCTTGCCGACCTTCGCGACGGCGCTGAACCGGGAGATGGTCGCCATCGAGCCCTTGTCGAAGTACTTGAAGGGGTGCCGTGTCTCGGGGGCCTCACCCGCGACGGTGGCCTTGATCTGCTTGGCGGCGTACTTGCCGCCCTGCATCGCGACCTGCGCCAGTCCCGGCAGGTTGTCGAGCGACATCATGTCGCCGATGACGTAGACGTTGGGGTACCCGGGCAGCGAGAGGTCGGGGTTGACGTGGACGCGGCCTGCTCGGTCGATCTCGGCGCCGGACTGCGCCGCCAGCTGCTTGCCGAGCGGGCTGGCCTGCACGCCGGCGGACCACACCTTGCACTGGGAGTCGATGCGGCGCTCGGTGCCGTCCTTCTCCTTGACGACCAGGCCGTCGACGTCGACGTCGGTGACCATCGCGTTGAGCTGGATCTCGATGCCCAGCTTCTCGAGCCGCGCGGCCGCCTTCTCGCTGAGCTTGCCGCCGTAGACGGGGAGCACCGCAGGGGCGCCGTCGAGCAGGATCACCCGTGACTCGCGGGAGTCGATGCTCCTGAAGGCGCCGTTGAGGGTGCGATGGGCAAGCTCGGCGATCTGGCCCGCCAGTTCGACGCCGGTGGGACCAGCGCCGACCACGACGAAGGTGAGCAGCCGGGCGCGCTCCTCCGGGTCATGGGAGAGCTCGGCCTGCTCGAAGGCGCCGAGGATGCGGCCGCGCAGTTCGAGGGCGTCGTCGATGGTCTTCATGCCGGGCGCGAACTCGGCGAAATGGTCGTTGCCGAAGTAGGACTGACCGGCGCCTGCGGCGACGATCAGGCTGTCGAACTCGGTGACCGTTTCTCGTTCGAGCAGCCGCGAGGTCACGGTCTTGGCCTCGAGGTCGATCTCGAGCACGTCGCCGAGCAGCACCTGGGTGTTCTTCTGCTTGCGCAGGACAAGGCGGGTCGCGGGGGCGATGTCACCGACCGAGAGGATGCCGGTCGCCACCTGATAGAGCAGCGGCTGGAACAGGTGGTGGGTGGTGCGAGCGATGAGGGTGACGTCGACGTCGGCGCGTTTGAGTGCCTGCGCACTGAACAGCCCGCCGAAACCGGAACCGATGATCACGACGCGATGGCGGCGCGATTCCACCGTCTGGATGCTCATTGACGCTCCTCCGCAGATCTTCGATGACGAATCTCACGGTAGTCCCAGGCCCACCTCCCGTCCCGGCAAGTCAGGTCCACGCCCACCCGTGTCGCGCCCGCGGCGCGGTGTGGGATCGGTCACCCCGGCGACGGGGATCACGGAGACCCGCATGTAACGGTGAGGAAGTCTTGTGATTGTCTTTACTTTCCATCCCTGCAGATCAATGAGGAGGGCGGCCGCTGTGAGTGGGCATGTCCGTGAGCGCGTCGACAAGTACTTCGAGGAAGTTGTCCGTCGCAACGCCGGTGAGCCGGAGTTCCACCAGGCCGTCGCCGAGGTCTTCGAATCGCTCACGGTGGTCCTGGAGCGGCACCCGAACTACGCCGACGGCGCGCTGATCGAGCGGCTGTGCGAGCCGGAGCGCCAGATCATCTTCCGGGTGCCGTGGACCGACGACAACGGCAACGTGCACGTCAACCGCGGATTCCGGGTGCAGTACAACAGCGTGCTCGGCCCCTACAAGGGTGGCCTCCGCTTCCACCCGAGCGTCAACCTCGGCATCGTGAAGTTCCTCGGTTTCGAGCAGATCTTCAAGAACGCGCTGACCGGACTGCCGATCGGCGGCGGCAAGGGCGGCTCCGACTTCGACCCCAAGGGCCGCTCCGACGCCGAGATCATGCGGTTCTGCCAGTCGTTCATGACCGAGCTGCACCGGCACATCGGTGAGTACACCGACGTGCCCGCAGGCGACATCGGCGTCGGTGGCCGCGAGATCGGTTACCTGTTCGGCCAGTACAAGCGGCTGACGAACTCCTACGAGTCCGGCGTCCTCACCGGCAAGGGCCTGACCTGGGGCGGCTCGCAGGTGCGCAAGGAGGCGACCGGCTACGGCGCCGCCTACTTCGTCGCCGAGATGCTCAAGACGGCCGGCACCAGCATGGACGGCAAGCGGGTCGTGGTCTCCGGTTCCGGCAATGTCGCGATCTACGCGATCGAGAAGGTGCACCAGCTCGGTGGCACCGTGGTGGCCTGCTCGGATTCGGCCGGCTACATCGTGGACGAGCGCGGGATCGACCTGGAACTGCTCAAGGAGATCAAGGAGGTCCGGCGCGGCCGGATCTGCGACTATGTCGACACGGTCCCCTCGGCCACATATGTTGCGGGCGGATCGATCTGGGACGTGCCCTGTGAGGTCGCAATTCCGTCCGCGACCCAGAACGAGCTCGACGAGAAGGCCGCGCTGACCCTGGTGGAGAACGGCGTCAAGGTCGTCGCCGAGGGCGCGAACATGCCGACCACCCCCGAGGCGCTCAAGGTGCTGCGCGGCGCGGGCGTCGCGTTCGCCCCCGGCAAGGCCGCGAACGCGGGCGGCGTGGCGACCTCGGCACTGGAGATGCAGCAGAACGCCTCTCGCGACTCCTGGCACTTCGACTACACCGACGAGCGGCTCTCGAAGATCATGTCGGACATCCACGGCCGCTGCGTGGCGACCGCGGAGGAGTACGGCAAGCCGGGCGACTACGTCCTCGGCGCGAACATCGGCGGCTTCGTCAAGGTGGCGGACGCGATGCTCGCGATGGGCGTCATCTGACGCCCTCGGCGAGCGCCGTGGCGGTCGGCGCGTCGGCGGGGTAGAAGGTCTCGATCGCCAGTTCGGCGACCGTGACGTCCATCGGCGTGCCGAACACCGTGGTGGTGCTGAGAAATGCCAGTTCGCCTCCCGGCGTGGCGAATCGGAGCGGCACCACCAGGGCGTCCCGGTCGTGGTCGGTCGGCGCGTCGGCACCCGGGTAGGTCGACAGTTCGTCGGCCAACGCGGCGAGGAACGGGTCCCCGGTGGTGGCGATCTGGTGGTCGAGCCGGTGCAGGAGGTGGCTGCGCCACTGGCCGAGATTGACGATCCGCGGCGCCATGCCCTCCGGGTGCAGGCTCAATCGCAGCACGTTGACGGGCGGTTCGAGCAGGTGGAGCGCGCATCCCTCGGTGAAGGTCGCGACCGCGGAGTTGCCGTCGATCATGTTCCAGTGGCGGTCGACGACGACCGCGGGGGCAGGCAGGTGCGCACCGAGTATCGCGGCGATCGCGTCGGCCACCGCGGCCATCGGCACGTCGGAGAGCTGGTGCTCGGGGTAGGCGGGGGCATAGCCGCCCGCCAGCAACAGTGAGTTCCGCTCCCGCAGCGGGATCTCGAGCTGTTCGCTGAGCTTGAGCAGCATCGCCCTGGTCGGCCGGGACCTGCCGGTCTCGAGGAAGCTCACGTGACGGGCCGAGACCTCGGCCCTCGACGCGAGGTCCAGCTGACTCAGCCTGCGTCGCTCGCGCCAACGTCGGAGCAGGGCGCCGACCGGCTGATCGGCCTCGATGAGGGTGGTCATGAGGCAACACTAGGGCGGCCCGGGAAGCGTCGCCATTACCTCGGAGGTAATCGACGCGGCGCACCGCGACGGTCAGAGTTGTGTTCCGACGGCGGCCGAGGCGGCCACCGCGACATCCGACAGGAGTGACGACATGACCTTCGAAAACCTTGCGGCCCAGTACATCGCGGTGTGGAACGAGACGGACGCGGACCGGCGCCGCGCCGCGATCGACGCGTTGTGGGCGCCCGACGGCCGGTATGTGGACCCGATGGCCGCGGCCTCCGGCCGGGCCGAGATCGACGCCACCATCGGCGCCGTCCAGCAGCAGTTCGCCGGGATGAGCTTCCGGCTCAACGGGCCGGTCGACGGTCACCACGACCAGGCGAGGTTCGGCTGGCAGCTCGGGCCCGCGGGCGCGGAGGACCTGATCGAGGGGTTTGACGTGATCGAGCGCGATGCGGACGGCCGGCTGATCCACGTGCTCGGCTTCCTCGACAAGGTGCCGTCCGCCTAGCGGGACGTCCCCACACACCTTCTGCCGTCAGCACACCCCCTTTGCGCGTGCAATGGGGGTGTGCTGACGTGAACGGGCGTGCGTCCGAAACCGCCGGTCCGGGGCTTCAAATGAACAACTGAGCAGGCGTACGCTGAGTGACGGCATCGGCTCGGTTCTCGCGCCCATCGAGGAACGTCATGACCGTGACATCCCGCTTTGCACGCACCGGACTGGCGGGCGCATGGCGAGACCTCGACCGCGGTGAGCGACACAGCCTCGTCGGCATGGCGGTCACGGTGCTCGCCCTCAACATCATCGGCTGGGGTGTGCTGTTCGCCTTCGTCGTTCCCGGGCATTACACGGTGCACGGCTCCGCGTTCGGCGTCGGGCTCGGTGTCACCGCGTACACGCTCGGGATGCGGCACGCCTTCGACGCCGATCACATCGCGGCCATCGACAACACCACGAGGAAGCTCGTCGCGGAGAACAAGAAGCCGATGTCGGTCGGATTCTGGTTCTCCCTCGGGCATTCCACGATCGTCTTCGTCCTCGTGGCCCTGCTGGCGTTCGGGGTGCAGGAGCTGGCCGCCAGCCTGTCCGACGACAACTCCGACCTCGAGCGGTGGACGGGGCTGTTCGGCACCCTGGTCTCGGGAACCTTTCTGCTGCTCATCGGCCTGCTCAACCTGATGTCGTTGATCGCGATCCACCGGGTCTTCCGCGAGATGAGGAGGGGTGCCTACGACGAGGCGCGGCTGGAGCGAGAACTGGACAACCGCGGAGCCCTCAACAGGGTGCTCAAGCCCGTGGTCGCCGCGGTCCGCGCGCCGTGGCACATGTACCCGGTCGGCCTGCTCTTCGGGATGGGTTTCGACACGGTCACCGAGGTGGGGCTGCTGGTCATCGCCGGTGGCGCGGCCGCGACCGGGCTGCCCTGGTACTCGATCCTGGTGTTGCCGATCCTGTTCTGCGCGGGCATGTCGCTGTTCGATTCGATCGACGGTTCGTTCATGAACTTCGCGTACGGCTGGGCGCTGGCCCGGCCGCTGCGCAAGATCTACTACAACCTCGTGGTCACGGGGTTGTCGGTGGTGGTGGCGATGCTCATCGGCGCGCAGGAGATCATCTCGATCCTCACCGCGAAGTTCGACATCACCGACGGGGTGCTCGGGTGGATCGGCGGACTCGACCTCGGGGCGATGGGGTTCATCATCGTCGGGCTGTTCGTCGGCACCTGGCTGACCGCGGTGCTGGTGTGGCAGTACGGCGGCGTGCAGGCGCGCTGGGAGTCCGGGCTCGCGGCGGCGGTGCCGCCAGAGCGAACGGCGGCGGTGCCGCCAGAGCGAGCGGCGGCGCCCGAGACGGCGGCGTCAGCCGAGTGACGAACCGTTGTGCCGTCGGTGGTCGCGTCCTAGGGTGAGTTCCACCGAGGCCGGAGCGAGGCCGTCATGCACGAGATGTCGATCACCCAGAGCGTCGTCGACGCTGTGTGTGAGCGTGCGGCCGGCCGGCGGGTGCGGCGGGTCACGATCGAGGTGGGGACGCTCTGCGCGGTGGTGCCCGATTCGATGCAGTTCTGTTTCGAGCTGGCGACCGAGGGCACCGTGATGGAGGGCGCCAGCCTGGAGATCGATCAGCCGCCGGGCCGGGCGCACTGTCGAGGCTGCGGGGCGGATTTCGAGCTGACCGATCTCGTGGTGCTGTGCCGTTGCGGGAGCGCGGACGTGGAGATCCTCTCGGGCAGGGAACTGCGGATCATGTCGATGGAAGTGAGCTGAACTATGTGTGCAACATGCGGATGCGGCGACCACGCGGGTGCGGTGATCACGGTGCCCCACGGCCACGCCGATCACGACCATGCTCATCCACACGACCCTGCGCACTCACACGATCATGTCCACCCGCACGACCATCATGACGATCATCCGCATGAACACCTGCCTCAGACCGAGACGATCTCGCTCGAGCAGAAGGTGCTCGCGAAGAACGACCTGCTCGCGCAGGAGATTCGGGAGTGGCTGGCCGCCCGCGACATCCTCGCCTTCAACGTGACGAGTTCGCCGGGCGCGGGCAAGACCACTTTGCTCGAGCGAACCATCCGTGAACTCGGCGGCGGGCGACCGATCTCCGTCATCGAGGGCGACCAGGAGACATTGCTCGACGCCGAACGGATCAAGGCAACGGGATGTTCGGTGGTGCAGGTCAACACCGGTGCCGGCTGTCACCTCGACGCCGAGATGATGCGGCGTGCGCTCGACACGCTGGACCCGCCCTCCGGGTCGTTGCTGTTCGTGGAGAACGTCGGCAACCTCGTCTGCCCCGCGCTGTTCGATCTCGGTGAGCGCAGCAAGGTGGTCGTGATCTCGGTGACCGAGGGGTCGGACAAGCCGCTCAAGTACCCGCACATGTTCGCGGCCGCGGGGCTGGTGATCATCAACAAGACCGATCTGTTGCCCTACGTCGACTTCGATCTCGAGGAGTGCTCGAGACACGCGCGGTCGGTGAATCCGGACGTCCAGATCGTGCCGGTGTCGGCCAAGTCGGGCGAGGGCGTAATCGATTGGTACACATGGATTGCCGCGCAGTAGGAACGCCGTGACGAATCTGCGACCGTTGACAGCGTCGTTCCCGCGGGTGTAGACCGTGAGAAGCGTCATACAAGTGGGCCGAGGGTCGACTCCGATGACGTAGGGGCACAGCCCTGCCCCGGAGAGCGGCACTGATGCCAACGGAGGCGGCAGTCAAAGCCGAAGAAACGTTGATCCACGTGCTGTGGATCAACGCGGGTCTCAGTTGTGATGGCGATTCGGTGGCACTGACTGCTGCCACCCAGCCCAGCATCGAGGAGATCGCCCTCGGTGCCCTTCCGGGCCTGCCGAAGATCGCCGTCCACTGGCCCCTTATCGATTTCGAGTGTGGGTCGGCCGGTGGTGCCGACGACTTCCTCGAGTGGTTCTGGAAGGCCGATCGCGGCGAACTCGAACCGTTCGTGCTGGTGGTCGAGGGATCGATCCCGAACGAGAAGCTGCACGACGAGGGTTACTGGTGCGGCTTCGGGAGTGACCCGGCCACCGGACAACCCGTGACGACGAGCGAGTGGCTCGATCGTCTCGCGCCGAAGGCGACCGCGATCGTCGCGGCAGGAACCTGCGCGACGTACGGCGGGATCCACGCGATGGCGGGCAATCCCACCGGTGCGATGGGTGTGCCCGACTACCTCGGCTGGGAATGGAAGTCCAAGGCCGGGATCCCGATCGTCTGCGTGCCCGGATGCCCGATCCAGCCGGACAACCTGTCCGAGACGCTGACGTATCTGCTGTACATGGCGACCGATCAGGCCCCGATGATCCCGCTCGACGAGGCGTTGCGCCCGCAGTGGCTGTTCGGTGCCACGGTGCACGAGGGATGCGACCGCGGTGGCTACTACGAGCAGGGTGAGTTCGCGACCGAGTACGGATCGCCGACCTGCCTGGTGAAGCTCGGGTGCTGGGGTCCGGTGGTCAAGTGCAACGTCCCCAAGCGCGGCTGGATGAACGGACTCGGCGGATGCCCGAACGTCGGCGGCATCTGCATCGGGTGCACCATGCCCGGTTTCCCCGACAAGTTCATGCCGTTCATGGACGAGCCGCCCGGCGGCCTGGTCTCGAGCACGGCGTCGGGGCTCTACGGCTCCGTCATCCGCCGCCTGCGTCACGTGACCGGGAGGACGGTGGACAAGGAACCGCGGTGGCGAAATCCGGGTTCACAACTCGAAACGGGAGCAGTACGTACCTGGTAGCTCGACCTGTCGAGAGGCAATTCGATGACAGAGATCATCCCCGAGCCGTCGCACAAGCAGACGGACCCCGGCGGCCTCGTGGAGATGGCCTGGGATCCGATCACCCGCATCGTGGGCAGTCTCGGCATCTACACCAAGATCGACTTCGACAACCGAGAGGTGGTGGAATGCCACAGCACCTCGTCCATCTTCCGCGGCTACTCGTTGTTCATGAAGGGCAAGGATCCCCGCGACGCGCACTTCATCACGAGCCGCATCTGCGGCATCTGCGGTGACAACCACGCGACGTGTTCCTGCTACACGCAGAACATGGCCTATGGCGTGAAGCCGCCGCACCTCGGGGAATGGATCGTCAACCTCGGTGAGGCCGCCGAGTACATGTTCGACCACAACATCTTTCAGGAGAACCTGGTCGGCGTCGACTACTGCGAGAAGATGGTGTCGGAGACGAACCCCGGCGTGCTCGCCAAGGCCGAGAACACCCAGGCGCCGCGGGCGGGCGAACACGGGTATCGCACGATCGCGGACATCATGCGCTCGCTCAACCCGTTCACCGGCGAGTTCTATCGCGAGGCACTCCAGGTCAGCCGGGCCACCCGAGAGATGTTCTGTCTCATGGAGGGTCGGCACGTGCACCCGTCCACGCTGTACCCGGGCGGGGTCGGGACGGTGGCCACCATCCAGCTGATGACCGACTACATGACCCGGTTGATGCGGTACGTGGAGTTCATGAAGAAGGTCGTGCCCATGCACGACGACCTGTTCGACTTCTTCTACGAGGCGATTCCGGGATACGAGAAGGTCGGTCTGCGCCGGACGTTGCTCGGTTGCTGGGGCTCGTTCCAGGACCCCGAGCACTGCAACTTCGAGTACAAGGACATGACGAACTGGGGCAGGAAGATGTTCGTCACCCCAGGGGTCGTCGTCGACGGCAAGCTGGTCACCACCGATCTCGTCGACATCAACCTGGGCATCCGGATCCTGCTGGGGTCGTCGTACTACGACGACTGGAACGACCAGGAGACCTTCGTCAAGCAGGACCCGCTCGGCAATCCGGTCGACCGGCGTCACCCGTGGAACCAGCACACCAACCCGCAGCCGCAGAAACGCGACCTCGAGGACAAGTACAGCTGGGTGATGTCGCCCAGGTGGTTCGACGGCACCGACCACCTCGCGCTCGACACCGGTGGCGGGCCGCTGGCCCGCCTGTGGTCGACGGCGCTGGCCGGGCTCGTCGACATCGGCTACGTCAAGTCGACCGGCCGCAGCGTGCAGATCAACCTCCCGAAAACCGCGCTCAAGGGCCCGGTTTCGCTGGAGTGGAAGATTCCGGAGCACGGCAGCAACACGATCGAACGCAACCGTGCCAGGACCTACTTCCAGGCGTACGCGGCCGCCTGCGCGTTGCACTTCGCCGAGAAGGCCCTCGAGGAGATCCGGGCAGGGCGGACCAAGACCTGGGAGAAGTTCGACGTCCCGGACGAGGGCATCGGCTGCGGGTTCACCGAGGCGGTTCGCGGCGTGCTCTCCCACCACATGGTGATCAGGGACGGCAAGATCGCGAACTACCACCCCTATCCGCCGACCCCGTGGAACGCCAGCCCCCGCGACAGCCTCGGCACACCTGGGCCGTACGAGGACGCGGTGCAGGGGCAGCCGATCTTCGAGGAGAACGATCGAGATCACTTCAAGGGGATCGACATCATGCGGACCGTCCGCAGCTTCGACCCCTGCCTGCCCTGCGGCGTGCACATGTACCTCGGCGGCGGCAAGACGCTGGAGAAGCTGCACTCGCCGACGCAGTACTCGACCGGAGAGTGACGGTGAACGGCCCGGCGGCAGGTGACGAGGATGCGCGGTGGCGCGCGGCGGGTGATCGGATAGAGACCCTTCTCGAGGCCAGCTCGGCGGGCGGTACTGCGGCGCGCGAGCGTGCGGAGCAGCTGGTGCGCGAGGTCGTCGACCTCTACGGCGAGGGGCTCGCGCGTGTCGTGCGGATCCTCGCGGAGCACGTGGAGGGCGGGGCCGAGTGGCTCGCCGACGACGACCTGGTGGCGAGCCTGTTGCTGGTGCACGGCCTGCACCCGCACGACGTGAAGACCCGGGTGCGGGCGGCGCTCGAGAGCGTGCGGCCCTATCTCGGCTCGCACGGCGGTGACGTGGAGCTGATGGGCATCGAGTTCCCCGGAGAACGGGGGCCGGCCGACGGCGGCGGGGTTGTGCGCCTGCAGTTGACCGGCAGCTGCAAGAGCTGCCCGTCCTCGTCAGTGACCCTGGAACTGGCGGTGCAGGACGCCGTGCTCGCCGCGGCGCCGGAGATCGCCTCGATCGAGGTCGCCACGCAGCCCGACGCGGAGCCGGGGCTGATCGCCGCGGAGTCGCTGTTCTCACACGTGCACGGCCCGTCGGGCCCGGCCGGAACGTGGTGCCCGGCGCCGGAACTGGAGCAGCTCGGCCCCGGTGAGGTGGGTGGGTTCGTGGTCGCGGGACTGCCGCTCCTGGTCTGTCGCGTCGGGGACGACCTGCTGGCCTATCGAGATCGCTGCCCCTCGTGTACGCACTCGCTCGCCGGCGCCGTCCTGGCGCGGCGCGCGGGCCATCCGGCGGGCGACGCCGTCCTGCGGTGTCCGACCTGCCACGCGCATTTCGACGTGGTGCACGCAGGCGCCGGGCTCGACGACGGCGACCTGCACCTCGAGCCGCTGCCGGTCCTGATCCGGGATGGCGTGCATTCGGTCGCGGTGCCGCTGGGGGTGAGCGGGTGACCACTCCCTTCTCGGTGCTCAAGCGCATCACGGCGACCCGCCCGGCTCCGCAGCCGGGCGAACGCTGTGAGATGTGCGCGGAGGCGATCGACGATCCGCATCAGCACGTGGTCAACGTGGAGGGGCGCGCGTTGATGTGCGTCTGCCGTGGCTGCTACCTGCTGTTCACCGACCAGGGCGCGGAGCTGCGGTACCGCGCCGTCCCGGATCGTTATCTCTCGTTTCCCGGATTCGAGCTCGGCCGCGGCCGATGGGACGAGCTCGAGATCCCGGTCGGGCTGGCGTTCTTCTTCCGTAACTCGGTCCTCGGCCGGATGGTCGCGTTCTACCCCGGCCCCGCCGGCGCCACCGAGTCGGAACTGCCGCTCGACGCGTGGGATGCCGTGCGCGCGGCGAACCCGGAGTTGGACACGCCAGCCGACGACGTCGAAGCGCTGCTGATCCGGATGCCGGAGGAGGGGCACGGCGACGCGGAGTGCTTCCTTGTCCCGATCGACGCGTGCTACGAGTTCGTCGGTCGACTGCGCATGCTGTGGCGCGGCTTCGACGGCGGTCAGGAGGCACGCGGGTACATCGACGACTTCTTCGCCGAGGTCGCGGCCCGCGCCGGCCGGTCACACGCCGGCGGTGAGTCGTCGTGACCGAGGTGTCGTTCGCCGTCCGGGGCGTCGCCCCGGAGCCGTACGCGGCGTCCCCGATCCTCTCCGCGCGGGTGGGGGTGAGCGCCGACGCGCCGGTCCACGCCATCGCCCTGCGCTGCCAGGTGCGCATCGAGCCGCACCGACGGCGATACACCGAGGCCGAGGCCGCCGGGCTCGTGGACCTGTTCGGGGGTCGGGAGCGGTGGTCCGCGACGCAGCGGTCGTTCGTGTGGATGCAGTGCGCCGCCGTGGTGCCGGGTTTCGCCGGGACCGGCGAGGTGACACTGCCGATGCCGTGCACCTACGACTTCGAGGTGGCGGCGTCGAAGTACCTGCACGCCCTCGACGAGGGGACGGTGCCACTGGTGTTCCTGTTCAGCGGCACAGTGTTCACCAAGGGGACAGGAGGTTTCGGGGTCCAGCAGATCCCGTGGGACCGCGAGGACCACTACGACCTCCCTGTCTCGGTGTGGCGGGACCTGATCCGGATGCACTTCCCGAACACCGGATGGGTCCGCCTCGGCAGGGACACCCTCGAGGCGCTGGCCGGATACAAATCCGAGCGGGGCCTGGTCGGCCTCGACGAGGCCGTCACGGAGCTGCTCGCACAGGCGCGGGAGCAGGCCCGGTGACCACCCCCGATGTCGGAACCCGTGTCCGCGCCGTCGCCGACGCGGTGCTGTACGAGGGCTACCTGCTCTATCCGTACCGGGCGAGCTCGCGAAAGAACCAGTCGCGCTGGCAGTTCGGTGTCCTCGGTCCACCGGGGGCCGCGGCGGCAGGCGTCGGCGAGGAGCCGTCACTGTCCGCGCAGTGCGTGCTGGCGGGTGGCGCGCCGGATGACGAACGCGCGCCACGGGTCGCCGTGACCGTCCGTTTCCTGCAGCTGCAGGCGCGCCGCGTGCAGGAGGCATCCGGTGCGGGCGGATACGACGAGGTCGATGAACTGGTGGTCGGCGCGCGGTCCTGGCTCAGCTGGGACGAGGCCGTCGAACGGGAGATCGAACTCCCCGCGGTGGCGGTGTCGGAACTCGCGGAGTCCCTGGACTTCCCGATCGAGGTGACGGGCGGCACCGACGTCGAGGAGCTGCCCGGGCCGGACGGATCCACCGCGGGACGGATCGTCCGGTCCCGGTTGCCGATCTCCGCCACGGTGACTCTCGGCGCAGAGGCGGACGACGGCTTCACCCGGCTGGGGGTCGAGGTCCGAAACACCGGGCCGGAGACGGTCGGCAAGGATCTCGCCATCGCGCGGTCGCTGATCGGCGCGCACGCGATCGTGACCGTTCGCGGCGGGTCGTTCGTCTCCCTGCTCGAGCCGCCGGACGCCGCGGCGGGCCCCGTGGCCAGGGCCGTCCACCACCGGTGCTTCCCGGTGCTGGCTGGCGCGCGCGGAGAGACGGACACGGTGCTGATCTCGCCGATCATCCTCTACGACTACCCGGAGGTCGCCGCGCAGAGTGACGGCGCGCTCTTCGACTCCACCGAGATCGACGAGATCCTCACCTTGCGCGTGATGACGATGACCGACGAGGAGAAGTCGCAGGCCCGCGCCACCGATCCGCTCGCCGCGCAGATCGTCGACCGCTGTGACGCGATGACGCCGGAGGCGATGCAGCGGCTGCACGGAACCTTCCGCGATCCGCCGCTCGACGCGGGACTGATACCCGAACTGCCCGAGGGGGTTCCGTGGTGGGATCCCGCGGCCGACGCGAGTGTGCGGCCCGATGTGGACGCGGTGTCGGTGAACGGTGTCCGGGTGGCCAGGGGCAGCGCGGTGCGGTTGCACCCGTCCCGCCGTGCCGACGCGCAGGACCTGTTCTTCGACGGCAGGACGGCCACGGTCGCGTCGGTGCACGCCGACGTCGACGGCAACACCCACGTCGGCGTGGTCGTCGATGACGATCCCGCCGCGGACCTGCACGACTGGTACGGGCGGTACCTCTACTTCGCGCCGGACGAGCTGGAACCGCTCGGCGGCGATGAGCCGGGCAGAGAGGAGAGCTAGCGATGGAGACAATGGGGCAGATCGCGACGGTGATCGTGGTGGCGCTGGTCGCCGCGGGCGTGATCGTCGGCGTGCGTTCGGTTCCCGACATCAGGCGCTACCTGCGCATGCGTCACATGTGACGGCGACGGCAGCGCGCGGAGAGATCGGTGAGCGAACAACGGCGGGTGCTGGTTGCCGGTGTCGGGAACATCTTTCTCGGCGACGACGGGTTCGGCCCCGAGGTGCTGAGACGGCTGGCCGAGCGCGGGCGCGCGAGCGGCACGCAGTCGATCCCGGAGGGAGTCCGGCTGGTGGACTATGGCATTCGGGGCGTTCACCTGGCCTATGACCTGCTGGACGGCTGGGAAGCCCTCGTCCTGGTGGACGCACTGCCGGATCGCGGCGAGCCGGGCGCCATCCGGGTCTTCGAGGTCGATCCGGAGCACGGTGGCGGCGGCGGGCTCGATGCCCACAGCATGGACCCGGCGTCGGTCTTCGCGAGTCTGGCCGCGCTCGGCGGCACCGCGCCGAGGACGGTCGTGGTGGGTTGCGAGGTGCGGTCGGTCGCGGACGGCATCGGACTGTCGCAGGAGGTCGCCTCGGTCGTGGACGACGCGGTCGCGGCCGTGCTCGCGTTGGTCGAGGATCCGCCGAGGCGGGCGGCCGCGGCCGCCGCGGATCCGGGGGAGGAGGGCTGAGCGGATGTGCTTGGGGATTCCGGGGCAGGTCGTGCGCATGCTCGACGGCTACGGCGATCAGTTGGCGCTGGTCGACGTCGCGGGTGAGCACCGCAAGGTCAACGTGGGGATGCTGCCCGACGACGTGTTCGAGCCGGGGGACTGGATCATCATCCACATGGGTTTCGCCGTCGAGAAGACCGACGCGGTGGGCGCACGGGGCGCCCTGGCCGGGCTCGAGTTGATGGGGCGGCCCCGCGAGCCGAACGATCCGGCGAGGTGAGGGTCGCGGGCGGATCCGGGAGGATCTATACTAGTTATCTAGATAGATCGGCCAGCGTCCCGGGAGGCAGACATGTCGAACAGTGCAGCACGCGCAGGCGGCCTCCCGGAGCGTCATCGCGACCACACGCGCCGCCTGACCGCCGTCGGCGGCTCGGTCAGCGACCACGACCTCATCGAGCTCATCCGGTCCGAACTGGCCAGCCGTCCCACCCTGAGCCTGGTCGCGGGTCGGGTCTCCCACCTGCTGCTGGCCGGCCAGGTCGACGGTGATGATCCGATCCTCGACCTCATCGATCCCGGCAACGTCCTCGACGAGAAGACGGTGATGCGTGACGCCGTCGAGTACATCCTGTCGTTCCCGCACCTCTCCGCGGGCGAGGTCGCCGTCAAGTACCGCAAGAGCTGGGCCAACCCGAGCGATGCGCTGCGCAAGCGGGCCGGACAGATCATCGGCCTCAAGCAGGGCAGGCGATACCGCTACCCGGAGTTCCAGTTCTCGCTGCCAGAGGACGCGACCGAACTGGTACGCCGGAGCAATGTGGCGCTCGGCGCCGAGGACGACCCGTGGGGCGTGGCGTCCTGGTGGCTCTCACCCAACCCGGCCGCCGCGGGCCGCACCTCTCCGGTGGACCTGCTCGAAGCCGGCGACCTCGAGCAGGTCGCCGCCCTGGTCCGGGCCGAGGTCGAGGACGACATTGCCTAACCGGGTACCCCCACCCGCGGTGACCGCAGAGGTGGCGTCGATCCCTGCCGGAACGAAGCTGTGGCGCATCCATTCCGGCGCCCCGGACCGGCATGTCCTGTCCCTGAACCAGACCCCGGCCCATCCCGTCCACGGCGGCAGGTTCGACTCCCCGGACGGCTCGTTCCACTACAGCTACTTCGGCGACGACATCTCGGTGTGTATCGCCGAGACCTACTGTCGCTCCCTCCCACTCGACGACAACGTGCCCAGGATCCTGCGCAGGCGCAAGCTCGAGGGCCGGGTGCTGTCACAGGTGCAGGTGACCACCGAGTTCCCGGTCGCGCTGCTGCACGGCCGCCACCTGGCTGCCATCGGCCAGGACACATGGCTGACGAAGTGCGACCCGATCGACTACCCGCGGACCCAGCAGTGGGCGGCCGCGGTGGTGAACGGCTCCGAGGTGCGTGGCATCAAGTACCGGGCCCGCAACGACGAGGACCGGTTCTCGGTGGTGATGACCATTCGCGCGGACGCGAACCCGCCCGTCGCGTTGGCCGACCTGATGTCCGTGGTGCGGGACCCGATTCCGCTCGACGACGCTTCGGGTCTGGAGCTGGTGCGCTCGCACCTCGCGGTCTACAACGCCACGCTGCGCTGATCGCTCAGCCGGCGGCCGCGGTCCGTTCGAGGCGGCGATTGGTGTGTGCGAGCTGCCACCCGGTCCAGTACTGCAGGCGGTCGGCGTCTGACGGGCTCAGCCTGTCGCACACGAAGTCCCAGTGCACCGCGGCCGTGTCGCCCCGGCGCAGATCGGGGACGAACGCACCACCCGCCACCCGATGGCGGACCGGCCGATCCTGCTCGTCGCCGAGCGCGAGCGCGCCGTCGTAGGTGAGCGGTCGCGTACGCACCACCACGTCGTCGGCCCGCACCTCGATCACCGTCCCGCAGGTGATCCGGCAGGAGTCGAGCACCTGCAGGGGCTGCGGCACGCCGGAGGCGAGCAGCCGCGACCACGGATAGACGCCGAACACGTGGAAGCCGTGGGTGGGGGCCGCCTCGGCGAGGAGGTCTTCGGTGAGGTGTTTCCAGTAGTGCCCGGCCTGTGGTGCCAGCCGGGCCAGCAACTCCCGCCCGAAGCGCTCGCGGTCGATCTCCTCGGTCAGCTCGTTGCCGGTCCAGTAGGCCCGCACCACCGCCGCGTCCAACGGGTCGGTGCGCCCGGACATCTCGGCGATGAGCTGCTGGTACGGCCAGGCCCCGCTGAACTTGGCGGCCAGCGCGGGCACATCGGCACCCGTCCCGTCGCCGCACGCGACGGCCTCCAGGGCGCGCGCATCCGCCGGGCCGCAGTAGCCGAGCGCGTTGGGGGCGTACGCATACCGCGCGAACAGCCGGTGTCCGGCCGGGCTCGGCACTCAACGCTCCGTGTTCTTGCCGACCAGCATTGCCGTCTCGCGGTGCAGCCGGCCGAAGTTGTAGTACGCCGCGCAGGCGCCCTCTGGCGAGACCATGCAGGTCCCGATCGGGGTCTCCGGGGTGCACGCGGTCCCGAACACCTTGCACTCCCATGGCTTGATGACGCCCTTGAGCACCTCGCCGCACTGGCACGCCTTGGGATCGGCAACCCGAACGCCCGGCATCGAGAACTTCTCCTCGGCGTCGAACTCGGCGTAGTCGCGGTGCACCTTCAGTGCGCTCTGCGAGATGAAACCGAGTCCGCGCCATTCGAAATGCGGTCGCAACTCGAAGGTCTCGGCCATCAGCTTCAGCGCCTGGGTGTTGCCCTCCGTCCTGACCACGCGGGTGTACTGGTTCTCCACCTCGCACCGGCCCTCGCGGTGCTGTTGCAGCAGCATGTGCACGGAGGCGAGGATGTCCAGCGGCTCGAACCCGGCCACCACCATCGGTTTGCCGTACACCTCCGGCACGAAGCGGTACGGCCTGGTGCCGACGACGGTCGACACGTGGCCGGGGCCGAGGAAGCCGTCGAGCCGCAGGTCGGGGGATTCGAGGATCGCCTTGATCGGCGGGACGATCGTGACGTGGTTGCAGAACACGGTGAAGTTCGAGACCCCGAGCTGCCGGGCGCGCACCAGCGTCACCGCGGTGGACGGTGCGGTGGTCTCGAAGCCCACCGCGAAGAACACCACCTCCCGATCGGGGTTGTCCACGGCGATCTTGAGGGCGTCGAGCGGCGAGTACACGAATCGGACGTCGGCGCCCCTTGCCTTCGCCTCGATCAGGTTGCCCCGCGAACCGGGCACCCGCATCATGTCGCCGAAGGTCGTGAAGATGACCCCCGGCTGTTCCGCGAGCGACATCGCGTCGTCGACCCGGCCCATCGGGATGACGCACACCGGACAGCCGGGGCCGTGCACGAGTTCCACGGTCGGCGGCAGCAGGTGTTCGATGCCGTGGCGGTAGATCGTGTGGGTGTGGCCGCCGCACACCTCCATGAACTTGAACTCGTCGGTGCCCGCCAGGTCGGTGATGGACCTCACGAGCGCGCGGGCTGCGGCCGGGTCACGGAATTCGTCTACGAATTTCATCGTGCGTTCCTCGCTGACGGATGACGCCCGAGTTCAGGCGATTTC
Source organism: Rhodococcus sp. UNC363MFTsu5.1 (assembly GCF_000686785.1). Lineage (NCBI taxonomy): Bacteria > Bacillati > Actinomycetota > Actinomycetes > Mycobacteriales > Nocardiaceae > Rhodococcus > Rhodococcus sp. UNC363MFTsu5.1. The sequence continues at coordinate 70,516 of NZ_JMLO01000014.1, read as the reverse complement.
GGACGAGTTGTACGCGTCGATCTCGTTGGTGTAGTCGGCGCCCATCTTCTGGACCTGGTCCAGGGTCACCTGTGCCTCGGCCTCGTCGATCTTCGACATCGCGAACCCGACGTGCACCAGGACCCAGTCGCCGACCACAAGGCCCTCATCGGCCAGCAGCCGAACGCTGATGACCCGGCGGATCCCGTTGACGTCGACCTTGGCCAGATGCTGCTGGGCGTCGACGATGTCGACCACCTGCCCCGGTATGCCCAAGCACATAGCCGTCCTCCTTTCAGGAGTTCCTGCTGCTCAACAGATTCGCGGCAACGGGTCGCCGACGAGCATGTCGACGATCCGGCTGCCCCCGAACGCGGTCCGCAGCGCCACGATGCCCTGCGGCTCGGCCATCACCTCGCCGATGACGGCCGCCTGCGCGCCGCCGGGCTGCGCGCGCAGCGCGTCGATCGCGGCGTCGGACTCGGCGCTCGGCACGATCGCGATGAACTTGCCCTCGTTGGCCACGTAGAGCGGGTCGATACCCAGCATGTCGCAGGCGCCGAGCACCTGCGGCTGGACGGGGAGCGACTGCTCGTCGAGGATGACCGCGAGGCCGGAGATCTGGGCGAGCTCGTTGCAGACGGTGCCGACCCCGCCGCGCGTGGCATCGCGCATCCACCGGGTCGACGGTGCGGCCTCGAGCAGCGCCTCGACGAGCGAGTTCACGGGAGCCGTGTCCGAGGCGATGTCGGCCTCGATGGCGAGCTCGCCGCGGGCGAGCATCACCGCCATGCCGTGCTCGCCGATGGTGCCCGACACCAGGACGTGGTCACCTGGCTGCACCCGGTCCGCGGACAGCGCCCGGCCCGCGGGGATGACGCCGACGCCAGCCGTGCAGATGTACATCCCGTCCGCCGCGCCCTTGCCGACCACCTTGGTGTCCCCGGTGACGATCTCGATGCCTGCCGCCTGGCCGGAATCGCGCATGTCGGCGACGATCTCACGCAGCGCGGAGATCTCGAAGCCCTCCTCGATGACGAAGGCAGCCGAGAGCCATTGCGGGCGGGCGCCCGAGACCGCCAGGTCGTTCACGGTGCCGTGCACGGCCAGGTTCCCGATGGACCCGCCGGGGAACCGCAGCGGCTGCACCACATACGAGTCGGTGGAGAACGCGAGCCGCTCACCGGACGGGAGCGGCAGCACCGCGGCGTCGCCGAGCTGCTCGAGCTCCGGGTTGCGGAACGCCTCGACGAACACGGAATCGACCAGGGCCGCCGAGGATTTTCCGCCCGCACCGTGGGCGAGGGTCACCACCGATTCGAGCAGGCGCGGACGGCGCTTGCGGAACTCGTCGATTCGGTCGAGCACCCGGCCCTCACGTTCGGCCGCTGTCGAGGGTCGGTCACCGACCTGTGAGCTGCTCATCTGGGACCGCCTGTCGTCTCTCCTCGCGGCCCCGGTGCGGGTTTCGCGAGGTTGTCCTGCACCGCAGACCAGAGCTGGTATCCGACCAGCGCGTGGCTCTCCTGGATGCGATGGATGCTCTGGGACCGGATCGTGAAGCAGAAGTCCAGGTCGTCGCTGGTCGCCATCCGGCCACCGTCGTGGCCGGCGAACCCGACGGTCAGGAGCCCGCGCTTGCGGGCCTCGGCCAGCGCCGTCATCAGATCGTCGGAGTTGCCGGAGGTGGACAGCGCGATCGCGATGTCGACGGGCTTGGCGTGGGCGATGATCTGGCGGGAGAAGATCAGCTCGAAACCCACGTCGTTCCCCAGCGCCGTGACCACCGCCTGATCGGCCGCCAGCGACCAGGCCGCGACCGGACGACCGCGGGCGGGCCGACTGAACAGCGAGGCAAGGGTGGCCGCGTCGGTGGAACTGCCGCCGTTGCCGAACGTGTACAGCCGCGCGCCCGCGCGGAAGCGCTCGGCCATCTGGGCGCCCGCCGCGGTGATCGGATCGCCCCATTCGTCGAGCGAGGCCCGCTGCAGCCGTGCGCTCTCGACGGCCTTGCTGCGCGCCGACGCGGCCAGGTCGGTCAGCAACGCGCCTGCGTCGTTCTCCTCCGCATCGATGAAGGGGTAGAGGAAGTTGGTGTCCTCCCGCTCGCTCATCGGGACACCTCCGCGTCGTCGATGCGGGTGATCGCCGCGCCCCCGTGCACGAGGATCAGCTCGTTCACCGCGACCTCGCCGAGCACGGTGACGTCGACGGACTCCTCGCCGGTGCCGGTACGGACGAGCGCAGTGTCCAGTGCGGTCGCCGGGGGCAGTACCACCTCGGCGAGTCTGCCCTCGTCGCTGCAGGTGACGCACCCGTCGCCGGTGCATTCGTCGTCGTCCGGGGTCAGCAGGCCGGGATGTTCGAAGCAGACGTGGGTCAGCTCCCACAGCAGGTGGTACATCAGCACGAACCTGCCGGTCGCCGGGACCATCGGGTCGTCGGAGGCCACCCACAGCGTGTGATCGGCGCTGCCCGCGGGCGGGCGGGGTCCGGAGCCGATCCAGATCGTGTCCGCGCCCCACGCGGGCGCTCGCCGCATCGCATCGCGCACCTGGGGCTGGTCGGCGGAGGCCACCGCGATGATCACATCGCCGGGCCGGGTGGCGACGCGGCACTGTGCCACGGGGTCGGGTTCGACGAGCGCGACGGACGGCAGCGCCCGCTTGCCCATGATCACCGGGTGCACGAACTCGACCGCGACGTGATGGGCGTGCGGCTCCCACTGCGGCGAGATGACCCAGAGCGTGGCGCCCGCGTTGAATCGTCGGGCGAGGGACAGTGCCGCGGACGCGAGATCCGCGGAGAGATCGTCGCCGATCAGGGGCGCGTCCGGGTGCGCTGTGGTGGTCATCGGCGTGCTCCGATCTCCGGTTCGTCGGCCCGGGTGCCGCGCCGGTCGGCTGCGCGCTCGAGCAACGCGATGCCGAGCACCGCCTGGCCGAGCGAGAGTCCGCCGTCGTTCGCGGGTACCCGCTGGTGGGTGAGGACGTCGACGCCGTTGTCCTGCAATCGCGTTCGCAGCAGGCTCAGCAGGAGCCGGTTCTGGAAGACGCCTCCTGTCAGCCCGACGGTCCCCGTACCGGTCCGGCTCGCGATCCGAAGGGCCAGCGTCGCGGTCGCGGTCGCGAGCGCGTGGTGGAATCCGAGGGCAAGCGAGGCAGCGGATTCACCCCGGCGCAGGCCGGCCACGAGATCGGTGAGCAGCGCCTCGAGGCGCAGTTGCTCGCCCTCGATGGCCATGCTCAGCGGCGCGGGCTTGCCTGCCTGCCGCGCGAGCGCCTCCAGTTCGATGGCCGCCTGCGCCTCGTAGCTGACCCGGTGGCACACGCCCAGCAGCGAGGAGACGCCGTCGAACAGGCGACCGACGCTGGTCGTGCGGACGGCACCGGCCCCCGAGGAGAGTTGCGAGGCGACGAGCAGGCGTTCCGCGGCCGCGAGCGCAAGGGTGCAGGGCAGGTCGTCGATCTCGCGGATGCCGGCCTCGTGCAGCAGCGACAACGCGACGCGGGCGGGGTTGCGGACCGCGGCGTCGCCGCCGGGCAGCCAGAACGACTGCAGGTGGCCCGACCGCTCGGTGGTCAGGATGTCCGGGCCGACCAGCAGGAGCTCGCCGCCCCACACGGTGGCGTCGCACCCGTACCCGGTGCCGTCGAACGCGACGCCGAGGACTCTCGAGCCGATGCGGGCGTGCTCGGCGAGGAGGGAGGCGACGTGCGCGTGGTGGTGCTGCACCGTGCGCAGCTCGATCCCGTTCGCCTCGCTGTGCCGCGTCGCCCACTGCCTGGTCGAGTAGCCCGGGTGATCGTCCGCGACGATCAGCGCGGGTGCGGCCCTGTGCATGGTCGTCAGCTGCCGCACCGAGGTCTCGAACGCGCGCCTGCTCTCCAGGGTGCCCATGTCGCCGAGATGCGCCGAGCAGAACGCGAGATCCTCGCGGGTCAGGCAGAAGGTGTTCTTCACCTCGGCCCCCACCGCCAGCACCACCGGCCCCGGCGAGGGCAGCGGGATCGGCAGCGGCGCATACCCTCGCGACCGGCGGATCGGGACCTCCCGGTCCTCGGACACCGCCAGCACCGAGTCCTCGCACGGCACGGCGATGTCGCGATCGTGCATCAGGAACATGTCGGCGATCCCGGAGAGCCGCGCGCGGGCGTCGTCGTTGTCGAAGCAGAGCGGTTCGCCGCTGGTGTTCCCTGAGGTCATCACGAGGACGCGGGGTTGCTCGCGGTGTGGGCGTCCGGGGACAGCGGAGAAGAGCAGGTGGTGCAGCGGGGTGTACGGCAGCATCACCCCGAGTTCGTCCAGGCCGGGCGCCACCTCGTCCGCGACCGGGCCGGATCCGCGCGTGCGCAGCAACACGATCGGTCGCGCCGGGTGGCGGAGCAGGCGCTCCTCGGCGCCGGACATCTCGACGATCCGCTCGACGGTCGAAGTGTCCGCGGCCATCACCGCGAACGGCTTGGCGGGACGGCGCTTTCGGATCCGTAACCGCCGCACCGCGGACGGCTGGGCCGCATCGCACACCAGATGGAAGCCGCCGAGCCCCTTGATCGCCACGATCAGGCCGTCGCCGAGCGCCCGGTGGACGCGACGGAGCACCTCGTCGTCCCCGACCGTCCGGATACCGTCGTGCTCCAGGAAGATCCGCGGACCGCAGTCGTGGCAGCAGATCGGCTGGGCGTGGTAGCGCCGGTCCTCCTGGGTCCCGTACTCGCGGCGGCAGCGCGGACACATCTCGAACGGGGCCAGTGTGGTCGCAGGCCGGTCGTAGGGCAGGTCGGTGATCACGGTCAGGCGCGGCCCGCAGTTGGTGCAGTTGATGAACGGATGCCGGTAGCGGCGGTCGGCGGGGTCCCGCAACTCCCGCAGGCAGTCCGCGCAGGTCGCCACGTCCGGGGAGATCAGCGTCCGCGCGCCGGGGACGTGCCTGCTCGCCGCGATGAGGAAGGACGTGTCGCCCTGCGGGGCAAGGGTTTCGGCTGCGATGTCGACGATGACGGCGATCGGCGGGGCATCGGCCCGGATCCGGCGCTCGAACTCCGCCAGTGCCGCGGCGGTGCCCTCCGCCTCGATGAACACGCTGGCATCGTCGTTGCCGCAGTGGCCGCTGATCGCCAGGTCCGCCGCCAGCCTGGCGACGAAGGGACGGAACCCCACTCCCTGGACGATTCCGCGGACGATGATCCGGCGCCGTTCGATACGGCCTTCCCCCCGGTGTGCTGGCTGTAAGTGGGTTGTCATACCCGACTCCACATCGCAGTACGGTTCACCCCGGGTCCGGGGTGCTGGGTGACGACCGGCCTTCATCGGATCTTTCTCCTCGCGCTCCTGACCCGCAAGGGGCGTCGCCGCAGCGTCAGCCGCATTCGAAGGACTCAGGTGCTGACGCGGAGCGGTACCCGGGTGTGTACTTGATTGCATGAGCCTTGGGGCCGGCTCGGCCGGCGGCGGTGCGTGAGCATGCCGGTGTGGCGGCTGCGTGACTTTCACGACGGGGATCTCGATCAGGCCATCCAGATCCTGGATCAGAGCCGTGCGCCGGGGTCGGAGGAGCCGGTGTTCGCGGTCGCCGAGGTGATGGCGGCGGCCAGGGCGGGTCAGCCCGCGGTGGTGGCCGCGGTCGGGGACGAACTGGTCGGGATGGCGGTGGCACAGACACAGGGCGAGCGGGCGTGGGTGCTCCTCGTCGCACTGGGATCGAGGTGGCGAGGACGCGGAATCGGCAGCGCGCTGCTGGCGAACCTGGAACAACGCCTGCGTTCCGCCGGGGTACAGCGGATCTGTGCGGTGCAGACCGAGGGCGCCACCGGTTCGGCGGCGTTCGAGAACTCCGGTTACGCCCGTCGGGACGGGCTCGTCTACTACGAGATGCTCGAGCCGCTCGGCCCTGATCGGGCGTTGCTCGCCGAGCTGGGTGGTCGCATGCTGCCCGCGGGGTTGTGGCAGGCCATGGCGGGCATGGAGCGGGTGAAGGAGGCCATCGAGCGCCGGGTCGTCTTGCCGCTGGCGGAGCCGGACGTGGCCGAACGGTACGGCGTTCAGCCCCCGAAAGCGGTGATCCTGTTCGGCCCGCCCGGTACCGGCAAGACCAGCTTTGCCAAGGCCGTGGCGTCGAGACTGGGCTGGCCGTTCGTCGAACTGTTCCCCTCCCGGCTGGCCGCGGCGGTGGACGGCGGATTGGCCGCCTCATTGCGGGACGTCTTTGCCGAACTGGCCGAGCTCGACGAGGTGGTGCTGTTCATCGACGAGGTCGAGGAGATCGCAGCCGCCCGCACCGGGTCTGCGGCCAATGCCGCGCACGGGGTCACCAACGAACTGCTCAAGCTGATCCCGTCGTTTCGGGAACGCGACAGGCGACTGATGGTGTGTGCGACGAACTCGGTGCACTCGTTGGACTCCGCGTTCCTGCGCCCCGGGCGATTCGACTATGTGATCCCGGTCGGCCCGCCGGATGCGCCCGCCCGCCGTGCGGTGTGGGAGCGCTACCTCGGCGCCGCATCTGCGGTCGACATGAACGTGATCGTGGATTCCAGCGAGCTGTTCACCCCCGCGGACATCGAGTTCGCGGCGCGGAAGGGCGCACAGACGGCTTTCGAGCGGGAGATTCTCCACCGCCGCGGCGAGCCGGCGAACACGGACGACTATCTTGCGGCCATCGCCGACACCCGGCCGACCCTCAGCGCCGAGTTGCTGGCCGAGTTCGACCTGGACACCGAGCAGTACACACGCCTGTGATGTTCTGACCTGCGCCGGAACACACCACCGAGTCTCGGGTCGGGCGGTAGCGTGAGCGAACGGAACGAAACGGAGCCGGTATGTCCGATTCGGCGAGACACCCGACACTCGCGGTGCGTGTCCTGTTCGTGCTGGTCGCCACGGTGCTGGCCGCGGCCATCGGCGCGCCCGCGCCGGCCACTCCCGCCGCACAGGCCGCCCCGGAGTCGCCCGCGTGCGCGTGGCGGTTCATGTCGAACGAGACCGTTCTCAACGTTGCATTCCCGGACGCCAACGCGACCTACTGGGTGCTGCCGTACGCATTGGGCGGGGACGACCGGATCGAGCTCAGCGGGGACTATCCCGCCGCGCGGTACTTCTCGCTCAACACCTACGGCACCGACCTGAACACCGTCGATACCCTGCGCGACGACCAGATCGCCCCGGACCAGGACAGCGTGAACCCCTTCCTTGATCCCTCGTCGGCCGGGTCGCCGGATTCGGCGCGCCGTTGGCACGCCACCGTGTTGCCGGGGGAGGCGGATCATGCGCTCAACCAGATCCGGGCGCTGCCGACCGGAGCCGCGACCCAGACGGTGCCGATGGGCTTCCTGATCATCCGGGTGTACGTCCCGGACGACGCCGCCTCGCTGCCGGGAGGCGTGCCGCTCCCTGCGGTCGCGCTGGTGCTGAACAATGGCGCCACCACGATCCCGATCTCGACCTGCCCGACGGCATTCGACCCGGCGGTCGCCACCAGCGGACCGTTGGGGCAGGCGATGGAGGCGGCATTCGATCGGCTGATCGCGGGCGCGGCGTCGGGGGCGTTCCCCGGGAACGTGCCCGAGGCGACGTTCGTGAACCCGGCCAGCACTTCCGGCCTGTTCCCCAACGGCGACAACAAGTACATCGGCGCCGGACTGACCTACCAGCCGGGCCGGATCGTGGTCGTGCGGGGGCGGGCGCCGACCTTCCCGGACACCAGGGCAGGCGTGCCGGTGACCGAACCGGGAGAGCAGGTGCGGTACTGGTCGATGTGCCAGAACGATCAGGTGTCGCCCTACCCGGTGGTGGCCTGCGCGGCCGATTTCCAGACCAACATCGACTCGAGCGGCTACTACACCTACGTGGTGGCGGCTGCGGGGGACGTGCCGTCCTCCGCCGCGTCAGACCCCACGGTGACGGTGCTGCCATGGGGGTCGACCGACGTCCCGAAGAAGGTGCTGTTCCTGCGGCACATGCTGCCCGGTCCGGCCTTCTATCCGCAGTCGGTACAGGCGTCCCAGGCTGCGAACTCCGATCCGGCGGTGACCATGGGGGAGTACTACCCGCGGGCGACCTACTGCGCGCGCGCGGACTTCGAGGCGGGCGGCTATCGGGCCTGCCTGAACGGGAACGGCTGAGTCCGGTCTGCGATGCGGCCGGTCAGCCCGCACAGCGCCGCCACCTGCCCGATGCTGATCGCGCCGCCGTCGGCGGTCGCCAGGGAGAACCGCCCGTCCGCGCGTACCCGCACCGCGACGGGCGCCTCCCGTCGGGTCGGGTCGCCCACCCGGTCGAGCAGGTACTGGTCGTGGCCCTCTGGGGTCGGCGTCACCGCGCGGACCGTGCCGCGCGCGTATGCCTCTTCGATGAGACCGTCGATCATGACGCTGACTCCTCACGTGTCGGGCACTGTGCCCGGCGCGAGTATTAGGTACGCCTTACCTTATTGTCAAGCGGCCTGTCCCGGTCAGAGGGCCGTCTTTCACCCGAGGGTGGGCCTTTCCTCGCCCTGGGGTGATGGCGACATCGGTGTGGTGCGGCCCAGCATTGAAGAACAGCGGATCCGGATTCGGATTCGGATCCACCCGATACGACCACAGAGAGTTCGGCATGAACGTAATGAACACACCGGCGTCGACCGCAGCTGGAGCGGCCGGGGCGGGTGGCTCGATGACCACCGAGGAGATCAAGGCACGTATCGACAGCATGTTCGCGCCCCGCGAGCGTCCTCGGCGGCGTCGCGCGTCGGGGCTGCACAAGCTGACTGGGACGCTCGCCGCCTGATCGGTGAGATGTGCCGCCACCGGACGGCATGTATTGGCTCTATTGCGCAGGCACGGGCGGCGATAGGGTCGAAGGGGTGGAATTTTTGTCGAGGAGCCGAAGATGGACAACACCACCGTCATGTGGATCATCGTGGTGCTCGTCGTCCTGATCGCAGTGGCTGCGATTGTCTGGGTGGCGATGAACAAAAGGACAGAGCGCCGTCGTACGGAGGCCGAGCAGATCCGCACCGATGCGGCGGACCGGACTCTGAAGGTCGGTGAACAGGAAGCGCTAGCCGAGGAGACCGCGGCCAAGGCCAAGGTCGCTGCGGCCGAGGCCGAAGCCAAGGCCGCGGAGGCGGCACGATTGGAGAGCCGGGCGCAAGCGCGCGGGAGCGATGCAGCGGCGTCCCGCAGTGAGGTCAACGACGACCTGCAGCGTGCCGACGCGATCGACCCGGACACCCAGACCGGGGAATCGCCGGATGCGTCGCGAGCCGGTCACCGCGAGGGTCCAACCGATCGATGACCGGAGCCCGTCGGACTTCTCCTGCGCCGTCACGCGAGTGACGCGCCTGCGCGACGGGTGCAGGCCGGCGAGACGGTCGAGGACGCGTTCAAGGACTAGGTTGCCTGGCGCGCGGAGACATCGCCATGTGCGCCTACTGCGAGGAGGGAACTGTTCCCGCGCGCCCAGGAGCCCAGCAGGCATCCGGACAGGCGTTCCTCCAGGAGTTCGGTGGCTTGGACCCCGAGTACCACGTCCGCGGCGAGGCCGGGTTCGCGCGCGATGAGGTCGTCGACGACATCGCGCCGCAGTACTTGCTCGTGGACCGCGTCCGCCTCTACGTGCTCGGCGTAGAAGTGCACGCACTCGGGCGGTGCCTGAAGGCGCTCGAGCGCGTCGATCATGCGTCGTGCGCTGGGGGACGTGGAGATCTCCGCGGCGGCGAAACCACCGACCAGCGCGCCGCGCATGCTGCGGCGCAGGCCGCACAGCGACATGAAGTTCACGGTTGCCAGGGTTTCCGCAGGCACCAGGTCGACGTAGGCCAGATAGGTCGAATCCAATCCGGCCGCGTCGAGTAGGTCCTCGAACAACCGGGAGTGCATCCGTTCGGCGTCCCCGCCACCGAATTCGTCGAACTCGACGGCAACGAGGGCGCACTTGGCGGCGCCCTCCAGTCGGGGGATCACCCAGGCCTGTGGGTCCGCCTCCTTGAGTTGGTATATCGACCGATGGGCGAAGTACTCCTGAGTCTGCCACCAGGTTCCGGACGTCCGTAGGTGCTGGGAGATCCCAGTGTCGCGCACCGAATCTGCCGAAACGGTGTCCAGCACACCGTCGACGTCCGTGCCGCCGGTGACCTCGGCACGTATCCGCGACAGGAACACTCGCTCCATCTGAATGCGGGCATCGATCAGGGCGGGGTCCCACTCCCAGTCCGGATCGACTTCGTCGAAGCCGCGGTAGTGGGTCTCATAGCAGGCGTGCAGCGCGAGCTGAACGTCTCCGCTGAAGGGGTCCGCGCGATCGAGGTCGGGCATCGAGAGCCGCGATCCCGGGCTTCCAGCGGCCATGGCGGCGACGATCGCGTGCGAGATCGGTCCGCGCGGCATAGGCAGTATCGGGGACACGCCACCGGATACCTCGTGCCGATGTCCCCCAAACACGGGCGGGCGTGTAGCCAGCCCTCGGCGAGGTTTCCTCTTCGCATGCGGTGGGTAGTCAGCATTGCGAGGACGATCACAACGGGCTGTGGAGGACTTTGTGTCGAACGAGGGATCGGGCGAGGTGAGGGGCCCCTTCGTCCCGAGGGTGCTCGACATCCTGGACGGATCACAGCCGGACGTCCGGTCGTTCGATTCCCAGGTGCCGGGGGCGGACGGGATTCCCGCGCGGATCCTGCGGCTGCCCGGCGTGTACCGACCGCAGGAGGACACACACCTGATCGCCTCGGTCCTCGCGCGGGTGAACCTGCCGCACGACGCCAGGGTCCTCGATTTCTGCGCCGGTTGCGGCGCGTTGGCGATGGCAGCGGTCCGAACCGGGGCCACGCGGGTGGCGGCGGTTGACGTCTCCGCCCGTGCGGTGGTCACCACGTGGGCGAACGCCAGGATTCGTCGCTTGCCGATTCGAGCGCGCGTCGGCGCGTTGGCGGCGGCGGTGTCGGGCGGCCCGTACGACGTGGTTCTCGCGAACCCTCCGTACGTGCCGTGCCCGCCGGGGGCGGAGGGCTCCGACCGTTGGGATGCCGGGGCCGATGGCAGAGCAGTTCTCGACCCGCTGTGCGCGCACGCGCCCGCGTTGCTCGCCGAGGGCGGATTCATGCTCCTTGTGCAGTCGACTGTCTCCGATGCCGAGAGCACCCTGACCCGTCTGCGGCATGCAAGGCTTCGTGCCGACATCGTGGCGCGGGCTCGGATCCCGTTCGGCCCGGTGATGAGACGGCGGTCGGGCTATCTCGTTGCGCGTGGTCTGATCGGGCCCGAACAGGACTGGGACGATCTGGTGGTGATCCGTGCAGATGCCCCCTGCTAGCGCAGCTGACTACCCGGAGTGGAACTCGTCCGACGCTCGCTGCGTCCGGCGGATTCCCGGGGGACCCGTGTTGGTTCGGGGGCCGGTCAAGATATCGCTTCCCGACGGTAGCGTGGTCGCGTCGGACCGATTCGTCGTGGCCGTCTGTATGTGCCGCCGCAGCCGGATCTATCCGCTCTGCGATACGAGCCACCGAAGCCGCCGATGTCCGGGCGCAGCATCGGCTCCGATCGGCGGTGGATCACCGCCAGGCTGAGCGAGGTCAACGAACTCGACGACGGCGGACGCCCCGATCCCCGCCGACAGGCCCTCGCGCGCTCAGTGCGTCACGATGACCGTATTTATCAAGGACTGCAACAGATTTCGCGGAGTACCGCCTATTCTGCGGGTCGGTGGCGTGCTTCAATGAACAATACGTCCTGCGATCTCCGATCGCAGATCCGAGATGGGGTGCGACCCATGATTGTGCTTGGTTTGATCTTGCTGCTCATCGGCTTCCTGACCGGGATCTCGATCCTGTGGACCATCGGCATCGTCCTCATCGTGGTGGGCGTGATCCTGGCCCTGCTCGGGGCCACCGGTCGCGCGGTCGGCGGTCGCAAACACTGGTACTAGGCTGTCGCGCGGCCGCGGTCTCACTCGTCGATCGCCGACCGCAACGAGGCCAGTGTCCTTGTCAGGATGCGTGATACGTGCATCTGTGACACGCCAACCCGCTTTGCTATCTGCGTCTGTGTGAGGTTGCCGAAGAATCGCAGTAGAAGCACCGTGCGCTCGCGCTCGGGAAGGGCAGCGATGAGGGGGCGCAGGGTTTCACGATTGTCTATGTCCTCGAACGCGGCGTCGAGATCGCCGATGGTGTCCGCGAGGGTGTGGCCGTCGGGGCGATCTGCCGCGGGGGCGTCGACCGATGTCGTCTGATACGCCTGGCCCGCGAGCAACGCCTCGTTGATCTCCGTGCGGTCCACGCAGAGCTCCGCCGCCAGCTCTGACGGTGTCGGCGCGCGTCCGAGCTGTTGGCTGAGCGTGTTGGTGGCCTTACCGATCTCGATGTGCAGTTCCTTGGTGCGCCGGGGAACCTGCATTGTCCAGCCGGTATCCCGGAAGTGCCTGCGGACCTCGCCCATGATGGTGGGAACGGCGAAGGACACGAACTCGGACCCGCGTGTCACGTCGAACCTGTTCACGGCGTTGACCAGCCCGAGTCGTGCCACCTGGACCAGGTCGTCATGTGGCTCGCCGCGTCCGTCGAACCGGCGGGCGATGTGCTCGGCCAGCGGCAGGCAGCGAGCCACGATCGCCTCGCGCATCGCGGTGCCGGACGGGTCGTCGGACGCCATCGCGGCCAGCGCGACGAATTGGTCGTTGACGTCCGTGTACTCGTCCGATCGCGTGTCCGGGCGCCGGCTCACATGGACGCTCCGCCGGTCCGTAGCGAGAACTCGATGGACAGGATCGACCGGGCGCTGTCGTCGGGGTCGGCCACCCGCCGGACCGCGACCTCGTCGGTCAGCGTCCTGAGCACGTGCCAGCCGAATCCGTGCTCGGATACCTCGACCGTGTCCTCGGCCCATGACGGCACCGATCCGGAGTACTCGATCTGGCGCCCGAGGGCGCGAAATCGGCACGTCAGGATCGTTTCCGGGCGCGCGGCGCGAATCAGCCGGGTCGTCGCCTCGTCGACGGCGAGCCGCAGGTCGGCGATCGTGTCGAGGTCGAAGTTGTTCTGCGTTGCGATCGCGGCGGCGACGGATCGGACGATGAAGAGCTGATCGACCTGAGCAGGGACTCGGAGTTCGACCTCGGATCCCGAGCGCCCCTGGACGGGCTCGTCGGCGTATGCCTGGGACATGCGGCCTCGATTCATCCCGTGCGGGACGTCGCTGTTCGCTGACTCGATGAAGAGTACCCACGCTGGGGTTCTTTCAAACGCCGCCTCGTCCGGGAGGATCGGAGGCGGTACGAGCCCGCGGTTCACCCGCCGGCCAAGCGCTCCAGCTCGGACTTTCGCCCTGACTATGGCCTGCCACGTCGATCTCTGGTAGGAACAAGGGAGGTTGAGCCCACAGCCGGCGGTAGGTCCAGCAGATCGTCGCGGCTCCCGAATTCTCGTGTGACATCGCCACATGAACCGTCGACGCACCCCGCTGCACTTACCGGAAGCGTTCAGCCAAGGTGAGGAGGGCCCCGTGCCCGTGCTCAAAGATCTCGACGTATCCGACCGGGAACCACGCAATCGGACGGCTCAGGAGCGAGCCTCGTCCCCGACTGTTGTCCTGATGTCTGGCGAGGTGGATGCCGCGACACTCGGCGAATTCAGCATGCACCTCAATGCCGGGATCGGCAGGGCGGTTCGAGTCCTCGTCGTCGACCTGTCACAGGTCACGTTTCTCAGCATCAGAGGCGCCGAGGTGCTCGCGGAGGCCCAATGGCGGGCGGGGCACGACGGGGTCGAGATCGTCCTGGTCACCGGCCGACGCGCGGTGGACAGAACGCTGGCGGTCACCGGCCTCGAAGACCGGTTCCGTCGTTTCGGGTCGGTACACGACGCCGTGGAGGAGACCAGGCGAGGACGGCCGCTGATGACGGTCCCGGGCCCGGAGGGCGGGTTCCTCGACGTCGGCTAGTCGGCGGGTGCGGCCGGTCGTTTCGCGTCCGCACGATTGGTCGACGTGAGAAGGATGTGGTTGAAATCCTCCCGGAACCCCTGTGGCGTGTCGATCATGGTCGAGATGTCACGCAGTAGCTGGCGTGCCACATCGCGGACCTTGACGTTCGATTCCTGCGAGCGCCAGGTCAGGACCTGAAACGCCCGATCGGCGGAGATTCCGTAGGCGAGCATCAACGCCCCCTTGGCCTGCTCGATCGCGGACCGCGAGGACTCGATCTCCGCGACGGCGTCGTCGACCGATTCCTGGACATCGGACTCGAAGGCGTCGGTGACGTCGATGTAGAACCCGAACGTGCCGATCGCATTGCCGTCCTCGTCGAGCAGTCGATCGCCGACGACCACCACGCGATGGGTCTCGCCCGCGGTGTCGATGATGCGGTGACGACTGCTGAACGGTGCCCCGTGGGCCCGCACGTTGTCCAGGATCGCCGCCACATGGGATTTGTCGTCGGGGTGCTTATGGGAGAGCAAGAGCTCGGTTGTCGGCACAACCGAGCCCGGTTCGTACCCGTGCATCCGGGCGACCGCGTCGGACCACTCCCACGCATCCTCGGCGACGCGAAAGCGAAAGCTCCCGACCAGCATGCCGGACATGTCGGCGGGTTCGAGGTCGTTCAGATCCTGTTGCGCCTCGGGTGCTTCATCGCTCACGTATCGAGTATGGACCCCTTCGTGGAGAGTTGCGATCGGGTCGAGAGGCCGGCGGTGTGTCGGTATCGCCGACCGTGGAGGTGGTCCGCCCGGGTCCGCAATCGCATCGGCCAGTTGATGTTTCGCCTGCTCGGCCCCGTCTGTCGATGGAGGGGTTCAGTGGTTCCGAAGCGCGTCGATGAGGTCCTTCTTCCTCATGCTCGAGTAGCCCGAGATCCCGAGGTCTCTGGCACGTTCCTTCAGCTCCGGAACCGTCCGGTTCTCGTAGTCGGTTGCGGTGCCGCCCTTCTTGCCGATCTTGGTTCGGCCCTGTCCTGCCGCCGCGTTGGAGATGCGTGCCGCCTTCTCCTTCGAGTCGCCCTTCTTCCTGAGCTCCTCGTAGAGGGCCTGGTCCTTGAGGTGTGGATCTGATCCAGTGCGTGGCACGGTGAGCTCCTCCGTCGTCACTGACTCGGTTGGGGCAATGAGCAATCCGCGATCTTCGGATTGACGCCGAGATAGTTCAGGGGGCCGGCGAGGACGGTGACGGCGATGGTGCCTGCGGTCGCGCAGCTCGTCGGGGTGTCGCTGCCGAAGTAACCGCGTTGGCCGGCCGCGACCGCACCGACAATCAGCCAGATCAGAACGATGAGCGTCACGATTCGCATGTCGCCTCCAGACGGTGCCGATGCCTGCGCCCGCCGTGCCGTTGCCGGCCGATCCGGATGCAGTAGTCCACGACTACCCAGTTGCGCATCCGGGCAAACCAACCCGTCGATCGCGGCGACAGGTCGGGCGCCTGGCCTCGGATCAGGGCTGTCGATCCAGCTGGTTCTCGGCGATCCAGGCCGCGATCTGGGTACGGGAGGTGAACCCGAGCTTGGACAGGACGTGTTCGACGTGGCCCTGGGCGGTGCGGGGCGAGATCATCAACATCGAGGCGATCGCCTTGTTCGTGTGCCCCTCCGCGACCAGGTGTGCGACCTCGGTTTCGCGGGGGGTCAACACGCTTGCGGCCGGTGTCGTCCTTGGCTGGTCGATGAGGCGGTCCCCGAGCGCGTAGGCGACGGATTCGTCGAGGTTCATGGCAGCACCGGTGTGCAATGCCTCGTTGTAGGCCCCGTTCCCGAGCGCGCCGCGGGTGAGCTGCTCGCATTCGTCGTGGTTCCCGAGTAGATAGGGAAGGGTCACCGAGACACTCCCCACTGTCTGCGAGAGCCTTTGAGCGGCACCCATCAGGATCGCGGCACGCGTCGGGTTGTCCTCGCGTATCGCGATCCAGGCCAACGACTCGAGGCACCAGCCCGCCACGAACGGGACGTTGACCTGGCGGATCAGCCGCAGGCCGTGCTCCATCAGGGTTCCCGCCCGCTCGGTGTCTCCCGTCCGGAGCACCGTCAGCGCGAGAGCCCACAGCGAGTACGCGCGGAAGTAGGACTCACCTCGCGGCGCGGTGACAGCCAGCACCTGCTCGTGACAGGAGACTGCCGTTTCCTCGTCCCCGAGCAGTCCGCTCGCAAGTGCCAGGCCGAGGTAGCCACCGAGCTGTCGGGCGACCCGGGACACGGGCCGACTCAGTCCGGACCCGGTCGTGAACGGCGTTCCCGCGATCGTGAGCGCAATCTGGAACGGCTCGACCGCACCGGCGAGATCGCCGCTGAACAGCGCCAGGTACCCCCTCGCGTAGTTCGCGATCTCGAGCGACTCCGCGTCTCCCACCTGCTCCGCGAGCGCGCGACACTGCGCGACCCCTGCCGCGGCCTCGCCGAGTTTGGCCTGCATTCCTGCCAGCACGCTGTCGTTGTACAAGGTCGACAGACGTTCCGAGGCCTGCGCGGTGTCGGTGCTCGTCAAGCAGCGGCCCATCCAATGCCTGGCTTCCCCCAGCAGACCCCGGCAGGTCCAGAACAGGAACAGGGCATTGACGATGCGCGCGTTCACATCCGGATCGGTTTCGACGACCGGTTCGGTCAGGCTGTACGTCAGTGCATCCCGCAGGTTCGGTTGTTCCCGATCGAGTCGGGCGATCCAGTCCGACTGATCGGGGCCGATCCACTCGGACTCCGCCCGCAGTACCAGCTGTTCGTACCACGCGAGGTGCCGCCGCTGAGCATCGAGATAGTCGCCGGATTCGTGCAGCTTCTCCCTGCCGTAATCGCGGATCGTCTCGGACATGCCGAGGCGCACGAACTCCCCGACCTGTTCACGGAGCAGGATCGACTTGTCCACGAGGGAGGCAACCGTGTCCAGGAAATCGTCGGCGACCACCTCCTCGGGACAGATGCCCTCGGCCGCATCCAGCTCGAATCCGCCCGCGAACACCGACAGCCACGCCCACAGCTTCTGTTCCGCGGCCCCACAGAGTTCGTAGCTCCAGTCCACGCACGACCGCAAGGTCTGTTGACGGGTCGGTGCCACCCGGGAACCGACGGTGAGCAACTGGTACCGGTCGGTCAGGCGTTGCAGGATCTGTTCGACGGTCATCGCGCGGATCCGCACCGCGGCCAGCTCGATGGCCAGCGGAAGCCCGTCCAGCCTGCCGCAGATTGTCGCCACCGCAGCGCAATTGGCATCGGTGAGCGCGAAGTCGGGCAGAGCGGCTGTGGCTCGCGCGACGAACAGTGCCACCGCCTCGTACTGGGGCATCGCCTCGAGCGGTGGGGTCTGCAGCGTGTCCGGTGCCGTCAACGGCGGTACCCGCATCACCTGCTCCCCGTCCACCCCGAGGACCTCGCGGCTCGTGGCCAGGATCCGCAGCTCCGGACTGGTCCGCAACAGCGTCTGCGCCAACTCCGCGACGGCGCCGAGCACGTGCTCGCAGTTGTCCAGGACGAGCAATGTCTGCCTGGTGGAGAGGTGATCGATGAGCAGGCGAGAAACCGACCGGCCCGGCTGGTCCGGCAGCCCGAGCGCCGCGGCGACGGTCTCCGCCAGCAGCGCGGAATCGTGCAGTTCGCCGAGCTCGATCCACCACACCCCGTCGGCGAAAGCGCGCCGGGAGTCTGCGGCGACCCGCAACGCCAGCCTGGTCTTCCCGACCCCGCCCACGCCCGCCAACGTCACCAGGCGGGAGGCGGACAACAGCCGCCTCGCCTCGGCGATCTCGTGGCGCCTGCCGATGAAACTGGTCAGTTCCACCCGCAGGTTTCCAGGCTTGTCCCTCACGGAGGTCGTCATCGAACGTCAACTCGTTTCGCGGTGTGCTTGTGATCGACGCTATCTCTCGAAGGCTATGACGGGCTCATGGCGGCCAAGTTGTTGTGTTCATTTTGTTCAGCCGGCATACCGGGTGTCCTCGCTCGTCCCGACGGCGTCGGTGCGGGGGAGCGGCGCGGCCCTGGTCACGAGTTGGTACGCCGGGTTCAGGGCCGCGGCGTCCCGGACCGAGGCGCCCGCACCCGCGGTGTACCGCTGCGTGGTGTTCATGGATTCGTGCCCGAGCATCCGCATCAGCGTGTAGATGCTCACGTTCTGGTCGGCCATGGCGGTGGCGAAGGTGTGTCGAAGCTGGTGGACGAGGGCGCCCTTCGCGCGGTCTCCGTTGATCCCCGCGCGGCGATAGGCGCGTTCGACGCGGTACTGCAGCGTTCCCCTGGTGATCCTGAGGCCGTCGCCGCCGACGAACATGGGGTCGGCGGCGGTGAATCGCTCCCAGGGGGAGACGCCGGCCCGCGGCCTCCGTTTCGCCGTGTCCGGGAAGCGCTCGGAGCGGCTGACGAGGTAGTCGCCGAGCACGTCGACGACCGCAGGCTCGACGGTGACCACCCGCTCCTTGTTGCCCTTACCGTGTACGTGGATCACCTTGGCGTGGCCGTCCCCGTCGTCGACCGCATCGCGCAGGTCCCCGAGGTCGACCGCGATCAGTTCTGCCGACCGCATCCCGGTCAACAGCCCGGTGAGAATGAGCGCGAGATCGCGTTCCGGCCAGGCGCGTGCCCCGCTGTCGTCCGAGGATTGCAGGGTTGCGACGAGCCGTTCGACCGAATCGGCGCGGAACGCCTTCGGCAGCGTCTTGGGTGCCTTCGGGCGCAGCACCGCCGACATAGGGTTGGCGACGATGGCGTCGACGGAGAACAGGAAGTCGCACAGCATGTTCCAGGTCGACCAGCACCGCCGGATCGATGCCGCCTGGTGGGTCTGTGCGTAGTCGGCGAAGGCCGCACGCACGGTGGTCTTGTCGAGGGCATCCAGGGTGAGCTCCGCTGCGCTCACCCCGACGGCACGCGCGAGGGCGTCGGCGATGAGGGTGTAGTCCTGGCGGTACGCCTTGAGCGTGTTCGGTGAGGGCTTGGCGGTGCTGCGGTGGACCAGGAACTCCCCGAACCAGGGGGAGAGTCGCTCCTGCCCCCGGCTCCCTCTCGGGAGGAGTTCGTCTTCGGGTTCTCGCACCGTCACCATGAGCGGCACGCTAGCGGGGGGCACCGACACCGAGGGGAGTGGGTTCGGCCGCCCGGATCACCGGCACCGGGACAGGAGAGCGGCCGAGGTCGCCTCCGTGGCCCGCCGAACGCCGGTGGATTGATAATGTCATAACGCTCGGGATATCGGCACAAGGTGCCGTGGCGGTGGTTACTCACCGAGGTCGGGTGCAGGTTGTGCAGCCACTCCCGTCGTCTGGCCACGACGAAGGGGGTCGGGCGGGAGAGGGGAGTGGGGGTGGCCACGCGGGCCGGGCCGACCCGAACGCGATGTGACCCCCGAGGGCGCCGCTGGTCGCAGTTGGGCGCTAGCCGGCAAGCGCCGTCGCCGAGATACCGAGATAGAGCAGCATCGCGATGAACAGGACCCAGCCTGCTCCGTGCCAGATCGGCCAGGTGCCGCCTGCGCGCCACACCTGGTAGGTCCGCACGAATGCGCCGAGCCCGCCGATCAGGAGAATCGATGTCGGCACGAAGGCCAGCACGAGTCGCGGTGCGGTCGTGCATGCCAGGACGGTGTCGGCAGCGCAGTCGTCCGGGCGAGCGACCTCCGCCCAGATCGCCGCGGCCGCCATCACCGCGAGCGCGAGGACGATCACGGCGAGGGTGTAGCGGCTCGCGGCGCGCAGTTCTCGCGGGTTGCTCCAGCGCTTCTCGACATCGTCGGTCATGGCGTCACGCCCCCTCGGTGCGGTGCAGGCGCACCCGGTAGTGATGCCCGCGCAGGCACGAATCGAAACACTGTGGCCGTCGCCGCGTCCGGAACTCGCGCGCGACATCGTGGTGGTCGTGCGGTAGGGCGGGGGACAGGGCCCGCGAGACCCCGTCGGCAACCACCGGCGGGGGCCGTTGGATGTCCGCGACGACCTCGTGGCGGGGTAGGGGAATCTTGTAGCGGTTCATGAACTTTCGGTCTGAGAGACGTCCGCGGATCCTATGGAGATCGACACGCCGCTGGCGCAGCGTGCCCCCCAGTGATAATGACATAACGCTTGGCCTATCGGCGTCAAGAACACCAGTCGGCGAACCGACACGGGCACATCACGTTCCGTGTTCCTCACCTCCTTCCGCAGAGAACGGGGAGGGTACCGCGCCCGGAAGATGTGACGCGAGGCCCTCGGCTCGGGTGCAACGTTCTGTTCGGATGTCCAGGCGGGGGAGTTGTCATGCAGACGGTCGAACTGTCGGTGGGAACGATCGAGTACGAGGACACGGGTGGGCCGGGGCCGGTCATCGTGTTCCTGCACGGTCTGACCATGGACGGGACGCTCTGGCGTCACGTGGTCGCCGACCTGCGCGACGACTATCGGTGCATCCTGCCGACCTGGCCGCTCGGCGGCCACCGGATTCCGATGCGGCCGGACGCGGACCTGTCGCTGTCCTCGCTTGCCGTGCTGATCGGGGAGTTCGTCGAACGGCTCGGACTGTCGGATGTGACACTCGCGCAGAACGACTGGGGCGGTGCACAGGTCCTGATCGCGAACGGCGACACCTCGCGGATCGCCAGGATGATCATCACCGCCAGCGAGGCCTTCGAGAACTACCCACCCCCGCCGGCGCGGCCCGTCGCGGCCCTCGCACGCATCCCGGGCGGGCTCTTCCTCACCATGCAGGCGCTGCGCCTGCGTGTGATGCGACGATCGCCGAGGGCGTGGGGGGCGATGAGCAAACGCGCGGTACCGACCGAGGTGATGGACGCCTGGTTCCGGCCGGCGACGGAGAACGCGGCCATACGACGTGACCTCCGGAAATACGTCACCTCCGTTCCTGGTCGGGACACGCTCCGGACCTGGGCTGCCGCGGCCGCGGGTTTCCGGGGTCCGGTGCTGATCGTGTGGGGGACCGAGGACCGGGTGATGCCGATCGAGCACGGCCGCCGCCTGGCCGCGCTCTTTCCCGATGCGGACCTGGTCGAACTCGCGGACTGCTACACGCTGATCCCGGAGGACAGTCCGCGCGAGCTGACCTCGGCCATCCGCGGGTTCCTTTCGCCGGCGTAGTGGTCATCCGGTCAGCGAGCGCTCACAGAACCTGGGAGACCCGGTAGGCGACCCCGCCTTCGACCGGATAGCCGGACCCGATGCAGACGAGGTCGTTCAGCCACGCGTACTGCATCGTGCCCGTTTCGAAGAGTGGAGCCGTCCGAAAATAGTACTGAGCAGGGTCGATCCCGGTCCTCTTGGTGGGATCGACGATGTCGGCTCGCAGGTCGGCCGGGACGATCCACCGGCCCCCGTAGGTCACGTGCACGAGGGCGCCGTCGTCGGTGCGCAGTGTCAGGCGCACGTCCAGGGCCAGTCCTCCGTCGGGGCGATACAGTCCCCAGTCGCCGCCACCTGTCAGCACCTCGCCGCGGAGCCGTGGGCCGTCGAAGGATCCTCCGGCCGCGGTGAAGATGGTCCGGTGCCCGAACGGCCCCTTTCCGACCTTCAGAGGCGGGTTCAGGTCGACGACCATGTCGAACAGGTGTGTCGTCTTGATCTCGTCGATGTCCTTCACGCGTGAGTCCGTGGTCATGTCAACACCTTTCGGAGTGGGGAAGTGGCGGGGCAAAATAAACGTACGATCGTCCGTACGGTTAGTCAAGGGTTGTCGGTTCACGTGGTGTTTCTGTCGAGTCACGCTCTGATTGCGCGCTTCTGACTCCTCAGTAGCTGACAAGGTGCGCAGATCGTAAGGGCGAGGACACCGCGCGCGACGGCGCCGACACATTTCGTCCCTAGTGTCGTCGGTATCTCCAACACGCCGACTGTCTTCACCGTTGCAGCAGCTCAGCGTGCCGTCTGCGTCGACCGACGCGTCACCCATCGGCTGGCTTCGCCCGGCAGCGCAGGGACCATCGGTGCCTGCGAGAGAACGAAAAGGAATCTCACCGACCATGAAGATGACCAAACTGGCGGCCGTGTCGGCCATGACGATCGCGTCGATGGGAATCATTGCCGGCACCGCCCATGCGGATCCGGCGCCTGCCAAGGCGGCAGGTGTGGGGTGGAATGTCACCCGCAGCGGCAACCAGGTGATCCTCGATACGACCGCGGGTTCGCTGGCCACCGAGAACAACCACCTGATCGTGCGGGACTCGAGCGGTGCCATCGTCGAGTCGGTACCGCTGGCGCTCGCGGTCGACGGCATCGCACATCCGGTCACGGCGAAGATCGACGGGCGGACCGCGACGCTCACCGCGGACACCAGCCCGGCCGCGGCGACCCCGGTTGCCCTGCCCGCCAAGGACATCGACCTGCCCGCGGCCGTCGCGGGGGTCAAGGACAACATCACGATGACGGGCGCCGTCGGCGGCTTCCTGGGCGCGGCGACCGGCCTGGTCGGCGGCTGCATCCTCGGTGCCGTCGCCGGTGGTGTGGTCTCGGCGCCTGCTGCGATGCTGTTCGGTGCGGGCCCGCTCGCGGGTTGCATCGGCGGGGCGCTGCTGGTGGGGGCAGGCGCCTCGCTTGCGGGTACCGCGATCGGGGGACTGGGCGCCGTGGCCGCCAACGCCCAGCCGTTCATCACCCTGCTGAACGCGCCGCCTGCCGCCAAGAAGTAGCCCGGTAGCCGGCTGCGATAGCGCTGTCGGGTGGCCCGTCCCTCGCGGGGCGGGCCGCCCGACAGTGCTGGTTGTCGTGTCTATCGGCGGCTGAGCACCGCGGCGAGCACTCCCGCACCTGCGAGGCCGGCGATGCCGGCGACGGTCAACCATGACCCCGCGGCCACCGGTCGCGGCATGACCGTGACGTCCTCGCTGATACCGGTGGAGACGCCGCCCTCGCCGCGTGCGGAGACCGTGCAGACCAGCTGATGTCCGTCCGCCTGCTGTGGGATCTCGATCGACCGAGCGGTGTGATTGATCGCGGCGCCGTCCACGGGCGTCAGACCCCCGTCCTCGGAGCGGTCTCCGATCGTCCACTCGACGCTCAACTGAGCGTTCGGATCGGCCCACTCGGACTGGCAGGACACCGTGGAGCCGACCGCGGGGGTACCCGTGATGCGAGGCGCCTTCGTCTGGGCCGGAGCGAGCACGAGATCCGGGGCGAATGCCCAATCGCGGATCGTGGCGGCGTCGGTGTACGCGGCGAGCCGCACGGTCGGGTCGTCGCAGTTGTCCCGCCGGTCGAGGTAGCTGGCGATCCCGGCGAGCCGGGCCGTCGGTCCGGTTCCGATGACGAGGGGACCGCCGGAGTCCCCGGTGCAGGGGACAACCGTGGACATCGCCGTGTTCTCCAGCCCTCGATGCACAGCGATTGCGCCTCGTCGAAGCCGTATCGATCCGCCATGGTGGCCTGGCACGCCGACGGCGCAGCGACGCGAACATTCGCCTGCTGCAGCATGTCCGGGCTACCGGCCGGATACGCACCGGTCAGTCCGCGGCCGAGGATCCGACCGTCGGGGACGTGTCGATCAGGGGGAGCGGCGCCGCGTCGGGCACCGGGGACGCGAGTTCGAGGACTGCGGCGTCGCCGCTGACCGTGCGGATCCCATCGGGCCGGTCGGTGATCGCGTAGCCCGGCAGGACGCTGTAGCCGCGAACGTCGACGACGTGCCGCGGTTCGCTGAGCCGGTCGGTCTCGGCCACGATCTGTACGAACCGGGGCTGCGACCCCGCCGTCGCATCGGCACCGTTCTGGATCGCCAGCGCCGTGCCCGGTGCAGCGATTGCCGTGAGTGCGGTGAGGAGACCGACGACGGCAAAGCGGCTTGAATGCGACGGGTTGGTGTTGATCATGTCCTCCACTCTCGCGTCCGGGACCGATCGTGCGCATCGGTCTGCGGTGGGAATCGGTGTCATCCCCAGGTCGTACGGACGGCCGCCGTGGGGGATCGGTTGGTGGCAGAACAGGTTCGGCCGTGGCGAGAGGAGTGGGCGGGTTGGTGGCCATTCGGGGGGAGTCGGGTGCCGAGGGGTGGTCCCCGCAGCCTGTCCGAGCGAACGCGTTGCGGGACATGCCGTCGGAGAACCGTGGCAACCGACCGGGGTTCGTGCGAAGCCTGCCCGCGTGAGCCGTGATCCATGTAATCTGTTGTACTGCAGCAAGTTTCATGGATAACAGTGATTATCCATGAAACTCGGTTCCGGTGTCGGTGGTGCGCTGGTCCGTGCTGCCGGTGGGGGTCTGGGATGCGTGCGGGTGTCGATCGGCGGGCTGGAGCGGAACAATCGATTTCGTCGGACGGTTCGGTGCAACGTCGCCAGTCGTGACGATCTGTCGTCGTCGTCGTGCGCCCGTTCGGCGTGCGCCCGTTGCGCGGAGGTCCTCGCGGGGGTGCGGAGCCGGACTCGGGTTCGGGCGCCGCCGCCGCGCCCGGGTGGTCACTGTGCTCGTGCGAAGTCCTCTCGATGGACCGTGTCCATCGGTGCCCACTGGGGG
This sequence comes from Rhodococcus sp. UNC363MFTsu5.1, assembly GCF_000686785.1. Lineage (NCBI taxonomy): Bacteria > Bacillati > Actinomycetota > Actinomycetes > Mycobacteriales > Nocardiaceae > Rhodococcus > Rhodococcus sp. UNC363MFTsu5.1. Next base: position 46,166 of record NZ_JMLO01000014.1, on the reverse strand, counting down.
CGGCCATATGCACTCAAGATGACATAATGTCGATTATCGGTTGTGCACTGAAATGCGTTGATAACGCGTCCGCGCCGGTCGTTTCGGTTATCCCGTCCGCCGCCCGTATGCGCCTTGGCGTCTTCCTTGACGCGCCCGCGAATGCCGAGCATGCCTTGCCGGTTGGCAATTGCTTGCCGCTCCGGCGACGGGTCCGCTGCCGGTTTGGACGTTCCCTCGAGGCGCGTGGTCCCGTGACGCCGTTGTCCGTCGCGCGCCCCGGTCGGTGTCCTTCGTGCGTTTGTGACCCCCTTCGTGCGCGCCCTGCTCTCCGGCCATGCCACCGCATTGCGTCACTGTGACGCAATGCTCGGGTTCGGTCAGCCGATTGGCTCGCGCCGGATGTCGAGCCCGCGCACGTCTCTCGCGCCATGTAGTGGCGGTTCCGGGGCCCGGGCCCCGGGCCCCGGGCCAACGCTGACTCGCCCATGGCGCGGATGCCCCGGGTGGAGGCAGGTTGATACTCCCCTTCGCTCCTCCCGGCCACGCCCAGGTATTACGTCACTGTGATGAATTGCCCTCCGGGGGTATGGGCCTCATCCGCGGACATCACGTCGATCGAAGCCCACGATCGCGGTGACGATCAGCACCGTGATCGTCACCAACGCGATGACCGCGGATCCGGCGGAGAATCCGTGCTGTAGCGGATCGTGGCCGGCGTACTGGTAGAAGGGCGAAGTGCGTTGCCATGGCTCGAGCCAGGTGACCACGGGTGCGAGACCGTTGACGATGTACGCGAGGATGGCGGCGGCGACAGGCACCGAACGACTGACCGCCGGGTGACCGGTGATGGCACCCAACGCCAAGGCGAGTGCACCGAAAACCAGTGCGAGCAATACCGCATGCCCCATCACGGCGGCCACCCCGCCCTGGGGCAGGTCCATGTTCGCGAGCCAACCCAACAAGATCAACGCGAGGCCGGTGACCGTTCCCAGGAGCGCGGTGCCGATCAGCATGGCCGCGCCCTTCTCCAAGACGATGCGTCGCCGGCTGATGGGCGCGGAAAGGAGCAGATCGAGCGTCCTTCGATCTTCCTCGCCCGCGATCGCCGCGGCGCCACCGCCGATCGCATACGTCAACAGCAGAAGTGGAACCATGAACGACATGAGCTCGATCTTCACGTAGCCGACCGGCGTGGACATGTCCGCGCCAGACATTGCGAAGAGCGCACGAAATGCCTCTGGCATCTGATCGAGAAACTCGTTCATCGACGGTTCGCCGCGCACACTCGGCCAGATGGCCACATACATGCCGACCAGCAGCACGAGGCCGATCACCCATGCGGGCAATGCCCGGCGTTGGTCGTGAAGCGTCTTCGTCATCACGCTACGAAGCATCACTTGACTCGGTCCCGTAATAGGTCATGAACGTCTCTTCGAGGTCGGCCTCGGCGCATTCGAGGTCGACCACCGTGAATTTGGCGACACGTTGAATCAACGCGTTGAGTGCCTGCTCCGGTGCGTCGCATCTCAGCGTTCTTCCGTCTACCACGAGATCCCGAACACCCGCGACGTCGCGGAACACGTCCGCACGCACGGGATCGGCGAACTCGACGACCAGATGGTGCAGGGACTTCTGGCGCAACGTGTGGAGCTTCTCGACAGCGATCAACCGTCCTTCACGGAGCACCCCGATTCGGTCCGCTACCTGCTGTACCTCACTGAGTACGTGGGAGGACAGCAGCACCGTTCCCCCGGCAGCGGTGTGCTCACGAAGTACCTCGTCGAACTCCCGCTGCATGATGGGATCCAGGCCGGTTGTCGGTTCGTCGAGAATGAGCAACTCCGGCGACGACATCAGCGCGAGCACCAACCCGAGCTTCTGCCGGTTTCCCCGCGACATGACCCGGACGGGCCTCCCGAGATCGAGGTCCAGTCGGTCGGCGATGTCGGTTGCCCGGCTCCGGCCTCCGCGAGCCCCGACCTGACCGAAGTAGGAGACGTGATCAAGCCCGGTCATCTTCTCGTACAGGGCGAGCTCCCCCGGAACGTAGCCGACCCGACGGTGCACTCGAGGCGCAGACGACCAGCAATCGAGTCCCAGCACGGTCGCCGAGCCCGATGTGGGGCGCAGCATGCCCATCAGGATGCGGAGCGTCGTCGACTTCCCCGCGCCGTTGGGCCCTAGGTATCCGAATATCTCCCCCGCGTCGACGCTCAGGTCCACGTCGACCAGAGCGGGCTGCCGGCCGTAGGACTTGGACAGGCCGGCGGTGGTGATCGCCGGGCGACTGGGCATATCCCAAGCCTGTATCACGCGCGCCGCACCCGAGCAGGGTCCTTGGTCCCTATTGCTGGGTGGAGCACCTCGGCGACAACTCGCGTCCAGTCGGGCGCCATGCACGGCACGACGTGAGCGTGGATCGAGGACTCTGTGGGACGTATGGCCCTAGTCTCCCCAGCCGGTCGCGCGGACGCTGGAGAATGTAGTCAAAGGAGCCATCATGCGCGCGCGACACATCATGAGCAGCCCGGTCACCACCGTGACACGGTCGACGCCGGTCATCGACTGCCTTCACACCATGGAAACGACGGGCTTCACGGTTCTCCCGGTCGTCGACGACTCCCAGCATCTGACCGGGATCGTCTCGGAAGGCGACCTCCTGCGCGAACAGTTCCGCAGGTCCGGTTCGCAGGCAACCGGTGACGAACAGGCGCGGGAGGCTCCGACGGTCGCGGAGGTCATGAGCAGCCCCGTCGTCGCGATGACCGCCGAGGCTGACCTCAGTGACCTGGCGTCAGCCATGCTCAATTCGAGATTGCGTGGCATCCCGATCGTGCACGACAAGGACATCATCGGCATCGTGACCCGCAGGGACCTGATCAGCGTCCTGACGATGGACGACACCCACATCGCCCACGAGATCCAACATCGGCTAGACGTCTACAGCGGCAGCGGCGCGCGACAATGGGATGTCCACGTGGCGGGTGGCAACGTGACCATCGACGGAATTGGGCGTGACGACCCCGAGTGCGGTGTCATAGCTGCGCTGGCGGAGACGGTTCCCGGAGTCAACGAGGTCTCGTTCTCCTGATACGCGGAGAGCTCGGGATGATCAACGGACCGCGTCCTCCGCACCATCGAGGGCGGACTGCCCACGCAGTTCCAGGACCCTGCGAAATCCCTCGACCATCGACTCCCGGAGCGCACCGACATCCGGGACTGCGGCGGCGTCGGAGTCGAGCCCCACGCAGCATCGAGATCCGTAGGACACCATCGTCGCGTTGAAGGCCGCGCCGAGAGTGGGACTGAACGCGAAGTAGCGATCGACCCGGGACCCCGCGATGTACAAAGGTTCGGGTGAGCCGACCACATCCGAGGCGACGAAGTCGACATGTCTGAGCATGTTGCCCAGCAGCGCCGGCGGCAGCATGTTCAGCACACCCGCGATGGCAGGCGCGAAAGGTATGGCCGGTTCGATGCGCCACCTGCCGATGGTCGCGTGCACTTGCCGGATCAGGACTGCGGGGTCGTCTGTGTCAGCGGGCAGCGTCAGGCGGGCCAGGGTGATCTTGTTGCCCTCCAAGGGATCCCGCTCCGTCCGCAGGCTCATCGGAATCGTGACCCTCAGGCGGTCGACCGCGGCCCCGCACCGGTGGTGGTAGTGCCTCATAGCCAGCAGCACCGCAACGATGAAGGCGTCGTTGATCGATCCGCTGCCGCACGAGGCCGCCTGGGACAGATCCTCGATCGGCACCTCGAGAAGGGCGAAGCGCCTGCGCGTGGACCTGGCGGTCATCACGGGAGACAATGTGGTCGCTATCGGCCGAACGAAACGGGCGACCGACATGAGAGTCGCGGCCGCCCCGCGCGCCGTTCCGAGAGGGTCGTCGACGACTGACCGCACGCGCTGAGGTGCCCAGTCCATGACCTGTCTGGACAGGGCGGCGGCGGACAGTCGGTACCACGACGGCGCCGCACCGTTCGTTGGTTCCCGCTGGACGGGCGGCGTTGTGAGGGGGCGCTCCCCCGCGCGCGTGAGATCCACGATCTCGCGGGTGATGGCCATCCCGCCGACCCCATCGGTGAGTGCGTGGTGCACCTTCAGCACGATGGCGGCACGGCCGCCGGACAGCCCGTCCAGCACCGTCAACTCCCACAGCGGCCGTTCCCTGTCGAAGGCCGTCGATCCCGTTGTCTGGGCGAAATCCAGCACGGACTGCATCTCCGGTGCCGCGAGCGTGAATCTCCGCAGATGCCAGGACAGGTCGAAGTCCGGATCGACCACCCAGCGCGGTGGAGCCGGACCCAGTTTCGTCTCAACCACCTTGCACCGGAAGTGGGGTGCGAGGGTGGTGGCCCTGTCCATCATCGATTCCACGCGGCGCCAGTCGGGACTTCGGTCGAGGATCAACAGCGCGACGATGGTCGAGCGCAGCACCGGATCTGCCTCCATGCGCCACGCCATCAGGTCGGCCTGGTTCATGTACAGCGGCGACTCATCGGTCATTGCCACCAACTCATTCGGTCAGGTGTGTACACCGCGGTGATCCGCGGACCCGTACACCTCCAGTATGGATCCGTCACCGGCCTTGCTCCAGGACGCGACTATGACCTTTGGCCCTGTTCCAATCGCGGTTGCCCGGCGGATACTCGAGTCATCATCCCAGCTAGCGATGTCGGATCCCGTCGAGGAGTGGTCGCCATGCCGACAGATCTGATGGCCATGTGCCACGCGTTCATGATGTGGCTGCACCACATGGGCGTACCCATGCCGCCGATGGACGGTATGCACTGACAGCGCGCAGGGACATGCCGACCGAGCCGAGGCCGACGCTTCTGCAACGGGTATCCCGTCACGGGTTGAGTATCGCCCTCTTCGTCGTCACGTCCGCCGGGTTGGTGGCGGGAGTCGTGGGTGCCCTGACGGGGCACCACCACGTCGCCGACGCGTGTTGGATCACCGCGACCGGGGTGGCGCTCGTACCCGCGACGTGGTCGGTGATCGTGGGGATCCGGCGCGGCCGGCTCGGCGTCGACATCATCGCCGTTCTGGCGCTGGTGGGCACGGTGCTCGTCGGTGAATACCTTGCGGGAGCCCTCATCGGCGTCATGTTCGCCTCCGGCCAGGCACTGGAGACAGCGGCGTCCACACGCGCGACGAAAGATCTTCGCGAACTCGTCGATCGAGCACCCCGCAGCGCTCGGCTGCGCGCCGGGAATGACGTGCGCCGGGTTCCGCTCGAGGAGGTCGTCGTCGGCGACCTGGTGGCCATCGGCCCGGGCGAGCTGATCCCGCTCGACGGCTGGGTGTCGACCGAGAATGCCATCCTGGACGAATCGGCACTCACCGGCGAACCGATGCACGTCGAACGACGCCACGGCGAGGACGTCCGGAGCGGGGTGCTCAACGCCGGTGGTCCGGTCGAGATCGTTGCCACCGCGACGGCAGCCGACAGCACGTATGCCGGGATCGTGCGCCTGGCCCAGGAAGCGGGGGCCGAGAACGCTCAAATCGTCCGTCTCGCGGACCGGTTTGCGCTGTGGTTCCTCCCGTTCGTCGCGGCGATCGTCGCGGCCGCATGGCTTGCGAGCGGCTCCGCGACCCGAGCCGTGGCAGTGCTGGTGGTCGCGACACCGTGCCCCCTGCTGCTCGCTGCCCCGGTCGCGATCGTCTCCGGGCTCTCACGAGCTGCCCGCTTCGGGGTTGTGATTCGCGACGGCGGCGCCCTGGAGAACCTTGGTCGGGCACGAACGCTGCTGCTGGACAAGACCGGCACGGTGACCATGGGACGCCCGACAGGAAGCGAGATCGTGGCCGGACCCGGCGTGACCGCGGACGAGATCCTGAGGGTCGCAGCCTCCGCTGACCAGTTCTCGGCCCATGTGTTCGCCGAGGCCATCGTGCGCGAAGCCAGGGTACGAGGGCTCGACCTGGTGGTTCCCGTCGATGTCGCCGAGCAGCAGGGCACCGGGGTCAGCGCGACCGTCGACGGTCACCGTGTGACCGTCGGAGTCCTCGCTCCCCTCGCCGAGCCCCCGCGCTGGGTCGTCACCCTGCAGAACCGGCTGGCCTTCGACGGAACCGCAGCGGCGTGGGTCACGATCGATGGTGTGATCAGTGGGGCGATCGTGTTGAACGACCCGATTCGAAGTGATGCCCCCCGCACCTTGCGTCGATTGCGCGCGCAAGGCCTGCGCCGGGTGGTGCTGCTGACCGGCGATCGCCCCGAACCGGCGCGCGAGATCGGGACGATCCTGGGGATCGACGACATCTACGCGGAGCAGTCACCCTCAGACAAGGTCGCGCGCGTGCGCAGCGAGACGGGCACGGCGATCACCGTGATGGTCGGCGACGGCGTGAACGACGCGCCCGCGCTCGCCGCCGCGTCAGTGGGGATAGCCATGGGTGCTCGGGGTTCGAGCGCCAGTACCGAAGCAGCCGATGTCGTCCTCACCGCAGACCGGCTGGACCGGGTGGCGGACGCCATGGTCACGGCACAACGGGCGCGCCGCATCGCGACCCAGAGCGCCGTCGGCGGGATGGTGATGTCCTGTATTGCAATGGGATTCGCTGCGTTCGGCCTGCTCACACCTGCCGTGGGTGCGCTTACGCAGGAGCTCATCGATGTCGCCGTCATTCTCAACGCGATGCGAGCGCTCGGCGGGCGACCGGCTGTCGACATCGACCCCCGGACCGACGCCATGCTTGTTCGGTTCAGTTCCGAGCACGACCACATGCGGGACGAACTGTCGATCCTGCGAGAGACGGCGGAGCTGATCACCGGGGGCGATCGCGGCGCGGCACACGCGGCATTGCGCCGCACCGACGACTTCCTTCGTCGCACCCTCTTGCCGCACGAGCGCGCGGAGGATACGGACCTGTACCCCGCATTGGCGCGTCCGCTCGGCAGTTCGGAGGCGACTGCGCCCATGAGCCGCATGCATGTCGAGATCGAGCACCAGTGCCAACGCCTTCATCAGCACCTGGTCCTCGCCGACAGCGCGGGCGCGCTGAGCGCGGACCAAACCGACGATCTGCTCTCCTGCCTGTATGGTCTCCACGCCCTGCTGAGGCTTCATTTCATTCAGGAGGAAGAGTGCTACTTCTCACTCGCCGTTGATCCGGCCGGGGCCCTCACGCGAAACCGCGATGGTCATCGCGCCAACCGGACGGGCTGATGCATGGCATTCTCGATGTCCCTGGATGTCGTCGCGACAAGCTGGTTCGCCAGATCACGGAGAGCCCGCGCGGCGGCGAGTTCGTCGCCGATCACCGTCACCTCCGGATCGGCCGGATCTCGCCTGGCGAACCCGACGCCGACGAGTCTCGATTGACCGATCGCCAGGGCGGCCTTCGCGCGGGTCCGACGATCACGTTCGTCGATCGTGATGTCGATCGTCCAGGTCTTGTCGCTCATGGGTTACTCCTTCACGGACCGTGCCTTCGGTGTCGAGGCGACCGCGCGAGGTGGGTGGTGCTCGCCTCGACCTGCCAGCCAGCCTTCCCGCCGCCTGCGAATGGTGGCAGGGCACAAGGTCCCTTTGTCGGGTCCATCCGAAGCGAGGGAACAAGGTCCCTAGCGCCGCCGTCGTGGCAGCGGAACAGTGGTCTTGCGGGGGCGGCAGAGTCCGGGCGATCACTCGGCGAACCGGACTAGATCGCTCGTGGAGGAGGTCATGTCATGTACTGGGACGACCACGCCTCGAATGGCTGGATGTTTGTGCTGATGATCGGATGGTTCACGATTCTCGTGGTGGTCGTGGTCCTCGCTGTCGTGGCGGTGATCAGATTCCAGAACAGGAGCGCGCCGGACCGTCATTACGTCGCACCCATGAGCTCCGCGCGCCAGATCTTGTTGCAGCAATTCGCGCGCGGCGAACTGGACGAGGACGAGTTCCGACGCAGGCTGGCTGTGCTGGACGAAGTCGAACCTTCGTAGCTGTGCGCGAGCTCGACATCACGGACGTCAACATCACATGGGAGTCGAGACGGTGTACAACCCACATCGAGACGAACCGTTTGTCGTCGGCATCGACGGCTCGGACCAGGCTGTCAGGGCCGCAGAGTGGGCGACGGTCGAGGCAGTGGGTCGTCGGGTGGAACTGCACCTGGTCTACGTGATCGCGAAGGACGAACTCGAACGCAGATACGCCGAGCGCGTGCTCGCCTTCGCCGAGGCTGCCGCGAGGGGTGTGGACGCTTCGGTCAAGGTCGAGTCCCGGATAGTGCGCGGACCACTTGTGCCGACCCTCCGCGCACAGACAGAATCCGCCAACGCGCTCGTGCTCGGTTCGGTCGGAATGGGATTCATCCGCCGGGCGATGGTGGGATCTACCGCGTCGGCTCTTGCTGCGGGCGCGGCATGCCCCGTTGTGGTGGTTCGTGGCTCCGACCCGGATTCCGCGCCACCATCGACCGGGCCCGTTCTCACCGGGCTCGGCGGGCACCACATCGACGATGCGCTGCTCGGATCGGCGATGCACGAGGCCTCGATCAGGCATACACACGTGCTGGCGGTGCGCGCTGCCGTCGATCTGATGCCCGACCTGCGGCGACGGCGTGCGCTGGAGGTCGAGCGAGAGTTCGACGAGGAAATTCGCGGTCGGGTCGAACGATGGCATACGACCTTTCCCGGGATTCGCGTCGACACTCTGGTCGTCCAGGACACCGCTGCCGAGTCCTTGACCGCATTGAGTGCGAATGCGCAGATGATCGTCGTCGGCAGCCGCGGGCGTGGCTTCGTCGAGGGCGCGGTGCTCGGCTCGACGAGTCAGTCACTCCTGCTGAATGCCCGGTGTCCGATCCTGGTGTACCGAGAGCCGCGATGACTGTGCGTCGTCGACCTAAGTTCACTTTGGGGGAACCCCGCGCCGGGGAGTATCACCGGATCGTGCTGGGCAGCGCGATCCACGTGAAGGGGGCTCCCTTGGCACCTGGGACGAGATCGAAGGGTGGGGACCGGAGATCCCGTTTGCAGCGTCCGAATTCGGAATGAACGGTCATGGATGACTCGGAGACAGGACAACCGGTGCAGCAGCACCAAGCGCCGGTCATCCGTGAGACCCACACCGGCATCGTCGTGCTCATCGGCGACCGCTGCTACAAGGGAAAGAAGCCAGTCGCCACCGGATTCCTGGACTTTCGCTCCGTCGAACAACGTGACGCCGCATGCAGAAACGAACTGAGTCTGAACCGGCGACTTGCACCCGATGTCTACCTCGGCATAGCCCACCTGACGTCTCCGGACGACGAATGCAGCGAACCGATACTCGTCATGCGGCGGCTTCCCGGCAGCCTTCGGCTGTCCCACCTGGCGACGACTCGAATGCTGGCGGACAAGGATCTACAGAGGCTCGTCGAACAGCTCTGCGCATTTCACGCCCAGGCTGAACGCGGCAGCAGTATCGACGGATGCGGGACCGCCGCGTCGGTACTCGAACGCTGGCGGGCAAACATCGCGGAGATCCGCGGCTTTCACGGCCAGATTCCACCAGAAGGCGTCCTCGCCGAGATCGACCGTCATGCGGCCCGGTACGTGAGCGGCCGACGACGCCTTTTCGATCGGCGGATTGCGGCACATCGGATCATCGACGGGCACGGCGATCTGATCGCGGACGATATCTTCTGCCTCCCCGATGGGCCTCGGATACTCGACTGCCTGGACTTCGACGATCGACTGCGATTCGTCGACTGCATCGACGACATCGCCTTTCTGGCCATGGATCTCGAGTTCCTGGGCAGACCCGATCTGGCCCAGGAGGTCGTCGGACGGTATCGGGACCTCGCCGCGGACACTGCGCCCCACTCTCTGGTCCACCACTACACCGCGTACCGCGCGCTGGTTCGGGCGAAGGTCGACTGCATCCAACACGCACAGGGCGTCGAACATGCCGGGTTGTCGGCGACACGGCACACCATGCTCAGCCTCGAGCACCTACGTGCATCGGCGGTCCGCCTGGCCCTCGTCGGTGGTCTCCCCGGCACCGGAAAGTCCACCCTGGCCACGCGGCTCGCGGAGGCGGTCGGCGCGGTGGTCGTCAGCAGCGACTCGGTCCGCGACGAGCTGCAACGCTCCGGCGAGATCGGCGGTGAGCCGGGAGCCTACCGGCGCGGCCTGTACTCCCCCGCGGCGATCTCGGCGGTCTATGACGCGATGCTCGGCCGAGCCGAGGACCATCTGAGCCACGGCGAATCGGTTGTCCTCGACGCATCGTGGTCCGATCGCCGGGAACGGCGCCGGGCGCGCGAGCTCGCGGCCCAGACCGCAAGCATGCTCCTGCAGTTGCGCTGCGCGTGCCCACAAGCAGTGTCTGAACAGCGGATAGTCGCTCGGACGGTTGGGTTCTCCGATGCGACGGCGGCCATTGCGGATCGGATGTCCACGGACGCCGATCCGTGGACCGACGCGGTAACGATCGACACCATGCGCACGGTGGACGAGGCCGCGTCCGAGACTGTACGAATCTGGAGATCCCACCACAGCGATCCCTGACCCACGTCGGGCAGCGAGCTGCGGAGCGTGAGTTCGGCTCAGGGCCCTCGAACCACGATGATGGGGCACTCCACCAGGTATAGCAGCGCCTGACTGGTCGAACCGAGCGTCATGCCCGCGAACCCGCCTCGCCCGTGGCTACCGACGACCACGAGCTGCGCTTGTTGAGATCTCGCGAGTAGGTTGCGAACCGGGCGGTCCTTGACGACGATCCGCTGCACGTGCACGTCGGGATGGCGTTCCTGCCACCCTGCGAGGCTCTCGGCGAGCGCCATCTCCTCGGAGGTCGACACTGCCTGCCAGTCGACAGCGAAGGCGAGGGATTCGCTCACGTCGCTCCATGCATATAGTGCGCGCAGTTCCGCACCTCGATGTGAAGCCTCGTCGAATGCAACACCGAGCGCCGGTTCGCTGTTTGACGATCCGTCCACGCCGACCAGCACCGCGCCGCCAGACGGATCCGCGGGGACAGTGGCACCCCCCACCACCGCCACAGGGCAGCGGGAGTGCCTGGCGAGTGCAGAGCTCACCGATCCGAGCAAGCCCATGCCAAACGTGCCGAGGCCGTGCTTACCGACCACGACCATGCTCGCGTCCTCGGTCCTGCCCAGCAGGATCGGCCTCACCTGGCCGTCCGCGATCTCAGTGGTCACCTCGATGGCGTGAATCGCGCTTGCAGCCTTTGCGGCCACCGGCATGGCGCGGTCGAGAATGGCTTGGGATTCGGCGCGTACCTTCGCGAGACCGGGCCCATCGTATCCAAGGCTGGGTCCACCGGCGGTGTCAGCGGCGAGCACATTGATCAGGTGCAGTGGTCGCTGGTGAAGCGCGGCGTCCTCAGCGGCCCAACGCACTGCGTTGAGGCTGGCCACCGATCCGTCGACCCCCACCAGGACCTGACGCCTGGTCGATGCGTTCACGTCGCACCCGTGTGCATGATGTCGTGGACGGTGGCCATGGCATTCCTCCAGTTCATTGGTAGATCCGATCCGGCGCATCGGTCGCCGCCCCCATCGCATCGGTCTTCACGTCGACTGTTTTGATCCGGTTGGGTCGCCGCCCTGCTTACCTGTTCCCCCGATGAGCTTCTGCAGCTCTGCAATTCGATTGCGCTCGTGCTCCTGTCGGCGGGTCATCACGGCGGCCGCTACGACGAGCGCGTCGGGCCCGGGGAAGACCAGAGCCTGGTGACCGTCCCGCACCCATTTCACGACGTACGGCGGGCCGCCGTCTCTGGTCCGTACCTCGACTATCTGGCCGACCTGGTCCGGTGCGTCGACGACTGTCCCCTTGACGACAAGCCAATCCCCGGCCTCGGCGCGCATGGCGGCTCTCCTTCTGCCTCGCTCATGACGGTACGAAGGCGCGATGTGCGGTCGATAGGGCCGTTGGTCACCCCGCGGTCCCGTCGCGTGGGTGCGGTAGGCCCTACCGTGCAGGGCAGGGCGGGTTGAACACTGGATGGGAACGGTCTGTAAGCCTGCTGCGACCCGGGAGGTGACCGGTGCACGACATTGTCACGCTGACCATGAATCCTGCGCTGGACATCGAAACTGCTACCCCACAGGTTCGACCGGACCACAAGCTGCGGTGTGCCTCGCTCCGGAATGACCCCGGAGGCGGCGGTGTCAACGTCGCTCGGATAGCGCACGCTCTCGGAGCATCGGTCCTCGCCGTGATACCGACCGGCGGCCCCACCGGCCAGATGGTGCGCACCCTGCTCGCGGGCGAAGGTGTGCCGTACGAGGTGGTGCCGATTCGAGGATCGACACGGGAGTGCATCACGGTGGCGGAGACCGATACGGCCCGCCAATACCGATTCGTCCTGCCCGGACCCACTCTCACGAGAAAGGAGCAGAGTTCCTGCCTGGACGCGATCGAAAGGCTCTCCGCAACGGCCCTCTTCGTCGTGGCAAGTGGCAGCCTGCCCCCGGGTGTGCCGACCAACTTCTATCAGCGGGTGTCGACCGTGGTGCAGGGCTCCGAGGCCCTCTTCGTCCTGGACAGCTCGGGCGAGGCGCTGCGGCAGGTGCAATCCGGGGTGTTTCTGCTCAAACCGAGCATCCGGGAGTTGCGCGACCTCACCGGGCGAACGCTCGAAACGCCGGGCGACCAGGTGCGTGCGGCGCGGGAGCTGATCGAGGCAGGTGTGTGCGCTCGAGTCGTGGTGTCTCTCGGATCTCGGGGCGCTCTCGCCGTCACTCCGGACAGTCAGTACGAGATCCCCGCCCTTCCCAAGGAGGTGCGCAGCGGTGTCGGTGCCGGCGACAGCCTGGTTGCGGGCACGGTGGTGGGGCTGTGTCGTGGATCGAGCTTCGGCGAGGCGGTCAGGCTCGGTGTCGCCGCGAGCGCGGCCATGCTCATGACACCGGGAACCGCCACATGCACCCGCGAGCAGGTCGAGCGGTGTCGCTCCGAGCTACACGCGATCGAGGCGGCCTCCGACGCGGCGGTCGGGCACGAGTCGAAGCTCCAGAACCACTCACTGGACCTGGCCGGCCACAAGGGCATCCCGGAATCCTGAGCAAGGTCATTACTCGCCTGGTCGGTCGCCGATCCGGGCGTGTTCCAGCAGGATTCGGCGTTCGGCCATGTCGACCGTGCGGCGGGTCTGCTCGACGGAGTCAGGTGTGACCGACACCGAGGTGATGCCCCGCCGGACGAGGTGCTCGGCCAGTGCGGGCGCGCTCGAGACCGCCTGACCGCAGAGTGACGTCGTCATCCCCACCGCTCGTGCGCGATCCAGGATGAGGTCGATCGTCGCCAGGACCGCCGGATCCATCGTGTCGAACAGATCCTCGCAGACGCCCGAGTCCCGATCGACGCCGAGGACCAGTTGGGTGAGGTCGTTGGTGCCGATCGACAGCCCGTCGATGCCGAGGCGCGCGTACTCCTCCAGCCAATGCGTGACCGAGGGCACCTCGGCCATGATCCAGCGGAGCATGCGCCGGTCCTGTCCCAGCGGATGCGCGTCGACCAGTTCGAGGCAACGGACGAGCTCCCACCGAGTGCGGACGAAGGGGATCATCAGGTGAACATTGGAGAACCGCTGGCGCACCCTGTGTAGCACGTCGAGATCGAGGCCGAACAGGTCCGGCTCGCGGATGTACCTGAAGCAACCCCGGTACCCGATCATCGGATTCTCCTCAACCGGCTCGGATTCGCCGCCGTCGAGATTCGCGAACTCGTTGCTCCGCAGATCGACCGCACGGTAGATGACGGGCCGAGGCGAGAAAGCCGCCGCGATGCGGCCGACGCCCTCGGCCATCGATTCGATGTAGTCGTCCCTGCGCCCCTCCTCGATCAACTTGTTCGGATGCTTGCCTCCCAGCGCTTCGGTGATCATGAACTCGGCTCGGAGCAGACCCACGCCGTCAACGGCGCGTGCGGCCACGTCTTCTGCGGTGTCGGGCGAGGCGAGGTTGACATAGATCGCGGTCGCGGTTCCGGTCTGGCCGACTCGGACTCCGACAGCCGTCGGGGCTGGGGTCACCGGCGCCGTCAGGATCCGATCCTCGCTGTCGGCGCCCGCAACCACCACCCCTTTGTTGCCGTCAACCGTGACCATCTGCCCCTCGGTCAAGACCGACGTCGCATTGCGTGCGCCGACCACGACGGGCAGGCCGAGTTCACGGCCCACAATCGCGGCGTGGCAGGTGATTCCTCCTCGATCGGTCACGATCGCCGCCGCGCGCCGAAGGATCGGAATCCAATCCGGCCTCGTCATCGGAGCGACCAGGACATCGCCGGCCTGGAGACGGTCGCCTTCTTTCGGCGACGTCAGGACCCGCACCTGGCCGCTTGCGATTCCGGGACCTGCCCCGAGTCCGGTTGCCAGCACTCCGGACGGGCTCGCCTCCTCGATCGGGCCTCGTTGGACCGACATCCCCAACGTCGTTATCGGCCTGGTCTGCACCACCCACAAGTCGTCGCCCGCGATGGCGAACTCGAGATCCTGTGGTGCGTCGTAACTCTTCTCGATGACCGTGGCCAGCTCGGCGACACGGCGCAGGGTTCTGTCATCGAGGACCCGCTGCCGCTGCACATCCGGTGCGATCTCCTCCCGGCTCTCGCCAACGGAATCGCTGTGGATCTGAAATGCCTGTGCGCCCAAGTGCATGTCGACAAGGGCGCCGGAGTCCTTGTCGACTGTGTAGGTGTCGGGTTCGACCTGGCCGCCGACCACCACCTCGCCGAGACCGCGCGCCGCTTCGATGACGATGTGCTCGCGTGTCCCGCTTCGCGGGTCGGCCGTGAATGCGACCCCGGAACGGTCCGAGGGAACCATCGTCTGGACCACGACCGCTACCGAGGGTTCCTCGCCATAGCCGCGAGCGGCCCGGTAGCTGAGTGCTCGTTCGGACCACAGCGACGCCCAGCACCGTCGTACCGCGTCGAGTACCGGGTCGTCTCCGCTGACATTCGTGTAGCTGTCGTGGATTCCCGCGAACGACGTGTCCGCCGCATCCTCGGCGGGGGCAGACGAGCGAACCGCGACCCGGATGCTGTCGCCGAGCCGGTGGTAAGCATCGGTGATTGCGTGTCTCACGGCATCCGGCAACGGTGCGTCCAGAACGATCCCGCGCAGTCTCTTGGCCTGATCACTCAACAGCTGGGCCTCCACAGCGTCGGGAACCCGATGCGTGTACAGCTCCGACCGGATTCCGCTCTCCTGCATCGTCTCCAGATACGCGCCGGTGGTGATGACGAATCCGGGCGGCACCGCCAGTTTCAAACGGGTCATCTCCCCGAGGTTGGCGGCCTTACCACCAACCGATCCCGCATCCGCGAGTCCGACCTCGTCGAGTCCGAGTACGTACTTCGATGTCGTCACACCCTGGTCAGGCATGGCTCGCCTCCTCGTGGCCACTGACACTCAGCCAACGCGCGTAGGTGCGCCGAGTCCAGGGCACTTGGTCACCAATAAGCAGGTTTGGGGTTGGACGTCGACTTTGAGGCAGACGATCATGCGATGGAAGCTGCTCCTGGATGAGAGTCCGCCGTGGGATTCGCCCCACGTGCGCACCGCCTCTCGGGCGGACCTGCAGGTCCGCGAGCAATGCCGGGTAACCGGTGGTGTCGCGTCTCCCGGCGTGTGATCATCACGCTACGGTCCAGCCCGGTGTGTTGTCGATCCACTGCCATTCCCGCTGAATGTCGCGGAGTCTGTGCCACATCAATACGCGCCGGAGCGTAACCACCAGGACCGCGGTGATCGCCGCGCACAGTCCCCAGAGGTACACCGCGCATTCGATCGCGAGAAAGGCGTTCGCCGGCCCTGAACGTGGCTCCTCCATCGGAACACCCTGGTCGTCCACCCACAGCTCGACCTGATCCCCGACTGCCGCGTTGGACGTGACCTCGACGGTCGCTCGCCTGAACTCGCCGTCGAGGTACCACGTCACATACCTCCGAGGTCGGTTCGGTCCGGACTCGGCAGATGCCGCGGCCTCCAAGACAGCCGTCACCGGATGTCCAGTGGATGCGCGCTCCCTCGATTCTCCGCTGAAGGTGTCGAATCTTGCGGTCCCGACCGCCGCCGAGACCGGGATCAGGACCAGCGTCACCATGACTGCAATGATCTCGACTCCCACCCGAATCCGGTCGCCAGTGCGAAGGAGAGGGTTGCTAGTCCACGGTGAGCTGCGCCATAACCTGGTCGCGATGCCTGGATACCCGGACATTGCCCGGTCACCTCCTCGCCATACATCTCGCAGTCTCACACCGGGGCGGCGTGGTGGGCAGAGGACAAAGTCACCGCATCGCCGCACTTGACTGTCCCGATCGCCTGGTTGTTGCCGTTGCCGCCGACCACAGATGGGTTGATCCAGCAGAGAACCCACCGGCCGGCATCAGGGCTGCCCACAGCGTCCTTGGAGGGGCCAATCGGACCGTGTGGCCGCGCTCGCCGCGTCCGGTCACCTCGACATGGCAGCAGGCGCGGGCGAATAATGGCACCGTGCGGAAGCACTCGTGCTTGGCTTTGCCAGGCGTAGTCATAGTCAACGACGGCGGCCCGCTTGCCGGGCCTCGGTCATCGCGGTACATCGGTCTCGTGCTCGAGCGACAGGGCGCGAATGGAGTATGCGGCAGATCCTCTGCGGCTACGAAGTCTATTGCTTCGACGCGACATCCGACCGCGACCCACGGCTTGAGAAAGTGCCGAACGACTCTGGTCGTGGGTCCGCGCCCGGAGCTTCAATGAAACTGCGTAACTCCGCGCAGGAGGGCTCATGACGGATGACGGAGATCTGACCGACAGGCCTGGCGATCAGGCGGTCCTCGACCGCGCCGGGCTCGACCAACTCATCGCGGTGCTGTTGCAGGAGGGCTACCAGGTCATCGGCCCCACCGTCCGGGACAGCGCAATCGTCCTCGACACACTCGAATCAGGCGACCAACTACCGGCGGGGTGGGGTGTGGAAACCGCCCCTGGCCGGTACCAGCTCAGGAAACGATCCGATTCCGCCGTGTTCGGCCATTCGGCCGGGCCACAGTCGTGGAAGCAGTACCTTCACCCACCTCGGCGACAGCTCTGGAGTGAGGGTCAGGACGGCACCTACCGCTTGCCGCCGACTCCGGAGACGAAGTACGCATTTCTCGGCGTCCGCGGGTGCGACCTGGCAGCGATCCGCGTGCTGAAGCGGGTTCTGTCTGCCGGCGGGCCCTCGACGACTCGTCCGTTCGAGAGTCTCTTCATTGTCGCGGCGAACTGCACTGAACCGGGCGGAGTGTGCTTTTGCGCGTCGATGAACACCGGCCCCGCTGTCGGGACCGGGTTCGACCTCTGCCTTACCGAGCAAATCGACGAGGACGGTCATCGCTTTGTCGCTGAGGTCGGTACCACCGAGGGCGCGCGTGTACTCACACTCGTGAATCGCAGACGGGCCACGGATGCGGAAATCGTCGAGGCCGAGCTCGCCGTATCGGATGCGGCAAATCACATGGGCCGCGAGATGCCCAATGTCGACCTCCGCGCCATGCTCCGCGAAGCACGGGACGCCGATGTCTGGGAGGACGTTGCCTCCCGTTGCCTGACCTGTGGAAACTGCACGATGGTCTGCCCCACATGTTTCTGCACGACGACAGAGGACGTTTCCGACCTGGCCGGAGACAATGCGGAACGCTGGCAGCACTGGTCGTCGTGTTTCGACCTGGATTACTCGCAGCTGCATGGCGGCACCGTGCGCGTCAGCGGTGAGAGCCGATACCGGCAGTGGATCTCCCACAAACTGGGCACCTGGTACGACCAGTTCGGTTCTTCCGGTTGTGTCGGGTGCGGTCGATGCATCGACTGGTGCCCGGTGGGGATCGACATCACCGCGGAGGCAGCGCGCCTGACCGGCGCCTTGGACCTCGAACCGGATCTCGGTGAGCGCCGATGAACGACTTCGGTGGCACGGCTTTCCCCGTGAACTTCGAGGGACTGACCGACCGTCAACTTCACCGGCTCGCTGGCATTTCGCGTGGAGTGCAGTTCGCGGCGGGCGAGGAGATATTCAGGGAAGGTGATCCGGCCGGCAAGTGTTGGTTCATTCGCTCGGGCCGGGTCATCCTCACCGCGACGGTTCCCGGCCGCGGCGAGGTGACCGTCGAAACGCTCTCCCACGGTGACGTGCTGGGAGTGTCGTGGCTGCGTGCACCTCGGCTGTGGGAGTGGAGTGCCTCCGCCGTAGCCGCTACGACGGCGGTGGAGCTCGATGTCGCCACGCTGGAGTCGCTCGCGCAGGACGAGCCCGCGATCGGACGTGGGGTCTATTTGACGCTCTCGCGGTCCCTGCTCCACCGATTGCAGGCGACACGTGCTCGATTGCTCAACGTCTATGTGCAGGAACATGTTCAGTGACGAGCTGAACCATCCGGACGCGGCGGCCCGCCGCGATCCAGTCGTGCCGTCCGCCTATCGGGTCATCAACCGGCACGACGAGACCCTGGACACGTCCACACTGACCCTTGACGCCGTCGGGGGGCGCCTTCCCCCATTCCGGCCGGGTCAGTTCATGATGCTCTACGCACGCGGCGTGGGCGAGATCCCCCTCTCGATCTGTGGGGACCCCGCACGAGGCGACGGCACCGTCGTCCACACCGTTCGCGCCGTCGGCGCCGTCAGTCACGCGTTGCGCGAGGCGCGGGTCGGGGAGGTCGTGGGTGTGCGCGGGCCTTTCGGGCGGGGCTGGGATCTCGAATCTGCGAAGGATGATCTGATAATTGCCGCGGGGGGTGTCGGGCTCGCGGCTGTCCGTTCCGCCGTCCTGGCGGCGGTGGGGACTGGTTATCGGTTTCGTCGGGTCGTGCTCGCGGTGGGTGCACGCCGTCCCTCCGATCTCCTCTACCGCGAGGACCTCGTGTCCTGGTCGGGCCGGGGCCAGGTGGATGTCGAGTTGGCAGTCGACCTGCCGGAACCGGGCTGGCACGGCCACGTCGGCTTCGTCACGCAGATACTGGACCGTCTGGATCTCGAACCCACGCGGACGACCGTGCTGCTGTGCGGTCCGGAGCCGATGATGCGCCTGTCGGCTCGCACCATGATCGGCAAAGGCATTGCGCCAGAGAGTATCCGTGTCTCCTTGGAACGGAACATGCAGTGCGGCAACGGGCTGTGCGGCCACTGCCAACTCGGCGAGCTGCTGCTTTGTCGTGATGGTCCCGTGGTCGACTACGCCGTGGCCGGCCCTCTCCTCGGCGTTCGGGAGCTGTGATGGACAAGCCCACACTTGCGGTATGGAAGTTCGCGTCCTGTGACGGGTGCCAATTGACATTGCTCGACTGCGAGGACGAGCTACTCGTCTTGGCCGACGCCGTCCGCATCTCACACTTCCTGGAATTGTCGAGCGCGATAGAGGGCGGCCCCTATGACCTGTCCCTCGTCGAGGGCTCGATCAGCACCGCAGCCGATGTCGAACGCATTCACCGGATTCGCGACGAGTCCAGATATCTGGTGACGATTGGTGCCTGCGCTACGGCGGGAGGGATCCAGGCCCTTCGAAATTTTGCCGACGTGGACGAGTTCATGTCCGTGGTGTACGCGAGCCCCCAGTACGTCGACAGCCTCGCGACGTCGACACCGATCGCCGCACACGTCCCGGTGGACTTCGAACTGCGAGGATGCCCGATCGACCGACGTCAACTTCTCGAGGTGATCTCCTCGTACCTGGCGGGCCGCAAGCCGAACATCCCCGACACCAGCGTCTGCGCGGAGTGCAAGCGGCGCGGCCTGACGTGCGTCATGGTCGCCGACGGCACACCGTGCCTCGGGCCCGTGACGCACTCCGGCTGCGGGGCACTGTGTCCCGCACAGTCGAGGGGCTGCTACGGCTGCTTCGGGCCGACAACCAATCCGAATCTCGCCTCCCTCACCGGATGGCTCCGCACCTGTGGGATGACCGACGAGGGCATCGGGCGGGTGTTCGCGACCTTCAATGTGGCGTCACCCGAATTCGACGGGATCAGGCACCATGGACGATGACACCACGCGGTTGACCCTCGGCGCGCTCGCGCGCGTCGAGGGCGAGGGCAGGCTCGCGTTCACCGTCCGGGACGGGCGGGTCGAGGCCGCAGAGCTGAACATCTACGAACCGCCGAGGTTCTTCGAATCGTTCCTCCGGGGTCGCGACTTCCGTGAACCGCCGGACATCACGTCCCGAATCTGCGGCATCTGTCCGGTTGCCTATCAGGTCAGTGCGTGCAATGCGATCGAGCAGGCCTGCGGCGTGCACCTCGAGCAGCCGCTTCTCGACCTTCGCCGCCTGCTCTACTGCGGGGAGTGGATCGCCAGCCACGCACTGCACATCTACTTTCTGCACGCCCCCGATTTCCTCGGCGTGGCCGACTCCGTCGAGCTGTCCAGGATCGCGCGCCCGGACATCGAACGCGGCCTCGCGCTGAAGAAGGCGGGCAACGCGATACTCGAACAGCTCGGGGGTCGCGCAATCCACCCCGTCAACGTGCGGCTCGGCGGCTTCTATCGAGCACCGACGGCCGGCGAGCTCAAACCCCTCGCCGAACAGTTGCGACGGACACTCGACGACGCTCTTGCCACGGTGCGGTGGGTCGCGGCCTTCGAGTTCCCGGACACTGAGATCGACTGCGACCTCCTCGCGCTCGCACAGCCGGACCGCTACCCGATCGAGGACGGAACGCTGGCGACCACATCCGGTACCACCTTCTCCGCATCCGAGTTCAGCGATCACGTCGCAGAGCATCAGGTGCAGCACTCGACCGCTCTGCACGCCCGCCTCGACGGGCGTGCCTACCTCACCGGACCGTTGGCTCGATACAGCCTCAGTTCCGCGAGCCTGTCGGAGACCGCCCGGCAGGCGGCCGCCGATGCGGGGCTGGGAGCGCGGTGCCGGAACCCGTTTCGCAGCATCGTGGTGCGGGCGGTCGAAACGGTGTTCGCGGTGGACGAGGCGCTCCGTCTGATCCGCGAGTACGAACGCCCGGAACATCCGCATGTCGACATCTCCCCGAGAGCTGCGATCGGATGTGGCGTCAGCGAGGCACCACGAGGGGTGCTGTACCACCGCTACGAGCTCGATTCCGACGGCCGGATCCTCAGCGCGACCATCGTTCCGCCCACCTCCCAGAACCAGGCCGCCATCGAGGACGACCTCCGCAACACCCTCGCGGTCAACCTGGCGATGACGGACACCGAGCTGACCGGGCTGTGTGAGCGCACCATTCGGAACTACGA
Source organism: Rhodococcus sp. UNC363MFTsu5.1 (assembly GCF_000686785.1). Taxonomy (NCBI): domain Bacteria; kingdom Bacillati; phylum Actinomycetota; class Actinomycetes; order Mycobacteriales; family Nocardiaceae; genus Rhodococcus; species Rhodococcus sp. UNC363MFTsu5.1. The sequence continues at coordinate 24,998 of NZ_JMLO01000014.1, read as the reverse complement.
TCCGTGCATCTCGTGCGCCGCGCACTTCCTGGAACTGACGGTGGACCGCAGATGACCGTCGTCGTGGTAGGCGTCGGGAACGAATACCGCCGCGACGATGGCGTCGGACCCGTCGTCGCACGCGCGATTCAACGCATGCACCCGTCGGGAGTTCGGGTGGAGATCGTCGAGGGTGAGGCGTCCGCACTCCTCGACACCTGGGTAGGCGCCGACCTGGCGGTCATCGTCGATGCGGTGGCCTGCACGCCGGCATCGCCCGGGGAGATCCATCGCTTCGTCGACCATCCGATCCCGAGCTGCGCCGAGCACACCAGCTCACACGGCCTGGGCATCACCGAGGCGCTTGCGTTGGCCGCCGCCCTCGGCCGAGAGCCCCTCCGCCTGGTGATCTACGCGGTCGAAGCGGGCGACACCGACATCGGCGTCGGGTTGTCTCCGGAGCTGGCCGCGGCCGTGCCCGTCGTGACCGCGATGGTCGCCGCGGAGATCGCTCGTTTCAGTCCTCCCGGCGACGAATCCAGATGGACCGGGAATGGGGGCGGACATCCGTGACGGACTTCCCGGAACATTCCCGACAGCTGATGCGAAACCTCGGCACCGGCCCGGAAGGACTCTCCACCCGAGAGGCGGAACGGCGCCTGCAGGTTCGCGGGCCGAACGAGATCGCCGACAAGCGGGGGCGGCACCGCGTGTCCGCGATGATCCGTCAGTTCACCCACCCGCTCGCCCTTCTCCTGTGGTTGGCGGCGGTGCTGGCTGCCGTGTCCGGTGTTGTCCAGCTCGGACTTGCGATTGTTGCGGTCATCGTGCTCAACGCCATCCTGGCCTATGTGCAGGAACAGCACGCCGAACACGCCGTGGCGGCGCTGAGCGATTATGTGCCCCAGCAGGCCTGGGTCGTCCGAGACGGCCGCCGCAACCACGTGCTCGCACGCGAACTGGTTCCAGGGGACCTCCTTGTGGTCGAGGAGGGTGACCAGGTGTCGGCAGACGCACAGCTGATCTCGGGCGCGGTGGAGGTCGACATGGCGGTCCTGACCGGGGAATCCAACCCCGTCGAACGCGACTCCACGGCTCGCGACATCGCACGTCGACCCCTGGATTCGCCGATCCTCGTGTTCAGCGGAACCACCTGCATCAGTGGGACCGCCACCGGGATCGTCACGGCCACCGGCAGCCACACCGAGCTCGGCAGAATCGCTGCACTGACACGGGGCGTTCGATCCGAGCCGAGCCCGCTGGAACTTCAGGTTCGCCGGGTCGCGTGGCTCATCGCCGCGGTGGCGGTCGGTGTGGGCGCATTGTTCCTACCACTCGGGCTACTCGCCGGGCTGTCGCCGGCGGCCGCCTTCGTCTTCACGATCGGATTGCTGGTCGCGAATGTACCCGAAGGAATGCTCCCGACCATCACACTGGCACTTGCCGCAGGCAGCAGGACTCTCGCGGGTAAGGGCGCGGTGGTCAAGCGACTGTCGTCGGTCGAGACGCTGGGCTGCACCACCGTCATATGTACCGACAAGACCGGAACCCTGACCGCCAATCGAATGCGTGTCACGGATGTTGCCTCCGATGCGCCGTCCGTACTGGTCGCAGCCGCGGCCCGTTGCACCACAGCCGATCTCGGCTCGACCGGTGACCCCACCGAGTTGGCACTGCTGTCCTACGCCGCTGAGCACGGCCAGCCCGTGGACCCGAGCGAGCGGGAGGCCGGACGACGCAAGGTGTTCCGGTTCGAGACGCATCTCAAGCGGATGTCCACCGTCGACGTGCACGCAGGCTCACTCGTGCTCACCGTCAAGGGCGCACCAGAGGAGGTACTCCCCCTCTGTAGCACCGTTATCGACGCACGCGTCAACTCGGTGCCGCTGGACGATGAGCTGCTCCGGCACTGGGAGAACGCTGTCACCGCCATGACCGGTCAGGCGTTACGAGTGCTCGCCGTGGCCACACGTGGGGTGACCGAGCCCGTGGGCGAACGGGATGACGCCGAATCCGGCCTATGCCTCCTAGGACTGTTGGGTTTGCTCGACCCTCCGCGGCCGGAAGTTCGTGCGGCGGTCACCGACTGCCACAGTGCGGGCATCCGAATCCACGTCGTCACCGGAGACAACGGCCGAACGGCAACGGAGATCGCCAAGCAGGTCGGGATCGACGTCAGCCGATCGATAGACGGACACGAACTCGACACGATGTCAGAATCTCAGCTCGACGCCCTGTTGGGAGAAGACACGGAGGTCGTCTTCTCCCGCGCCTCTCCGGAGGCCAAGCTTCGAATCGCAGATGCGCTGAGGGACACCCACCATGTCGTTGCCATGACCGGAGACGGCGTGAACGATGCCCCGGCACTGCGCCGCGCGGACATCGGCATAGCCATGGGGTGCAGCGGTACGGACGTTGCCCGTCAGGCTGCGACTGTCGTACTGACCGACGACAACTTCGCGACGATCGCCATCGGCATTCGTGAGGGACGTCGAGTGTTCGCGAACGTGCGGAAGTTCGTCTTGTACATCTTCGCGCATTCCGTGCCGGAAGTTGTCCCGTTTCTGGTCTTCGCCCTGTCCGGGGGGATGATCCCGCTCCCCCTCACGGTGCTGCAGATCCTGGCCATCGACCTGGGTACCGAGACACTGCCCGCACTGGCGCTGGGACGCGAACCGGCAGAACCAGGCCTCATGGCGCAACCGCCCCGACCGACACGAGAAGGGGTGATCACCAGGCAACTGTTGTGGCGAGCATGGGCATTGATGGGCGGGATGTCGGCATTGTTGGCTCTCGGTGCGTTTCTGATCGTGCTCGTGCAGGGTGGTTGGCACCCAGGCGACGACGTCAGTACAGGCACTCCCCTGCACGAGACGTATCTTCAGGCGACGACGGTGTCATTTCTCAGCATCGTTGCGTGCCAGATCGGAACAGCGATGGCAGCCCGAACATCGCTGGCTTCGCTTCGTTCGGTCGGGCTCACGACCAACCGGCTCCTGGTCGGCGGCATCGCTTTCGAGATCATGTTTGCTGCCGCGCTCGTGTACATGCCCCCGCTGCAGACGGTGTTCGGGACCGCCGGTGTCGCCCCATGGATGCTGTTGATGATGCTCCCGATGCCCGTCGCGGTCTGGGGCATCGATGAGGCTTATCGGTGTCGACTCCGTAGGCATGCCGACGCGTCTCGGCAGCATCCGGACACTCTCGCATCGACCCGCCCGACCATGAGCGTCACCGGGTGAGAAAGGTTACTGCGCCTTCGGTTCCGACGAGCCGGACGCGGTGAGAAGGGACTTCACCGCGTGCTCGATCGTCCTGGCCAGGTCGCCGAGGTCGGCAGTGGTGTCGTAGTCGCCGGTGAGCCCGAAGGTGAAGTGGTCGTGGTAGCTGAGTATCGCTATGCCGATACGCAGGCGCACAGCGATGGGCACGTAGGGGAAGATCTCGAAGATCCTTCGCCCCAGGACGTGCCGGACCTCGCGTGGTCCGGGAATGTTCGTGGCGACGGCGACGACACTGCGCTGCGGATAGCGAAGAGCCAGTCGAACAGCCCACGCCATCGGCATGAACGGGCCGTACTGCGCCAAGGACGTGAACGCCTTGCCTCCCTCCGCCTCGCCCTGGTTCTTGTGTGCGGCAAGCCGTTCATGCACCGCGGCGAGTCGTTCGATGTCATCTTCGATGTCGACTGGAAGGAACGGCAGCATCAGGGAGACCTGGTTGTGTGTCGAGTCGCGATCGCGTCCGGAGCGCACCGACACCGGTACGAGGGTTCGTGCCGCATGGGCGTCGGGCCGCTCGCCTCGTTGCAGGAGGACAGTGCGTAGTCCGCTCGCGATTGCCGAGAGGGCGACGTCGTTGACGGTGACGCCGTAGACCTCGCAGATCTCGCGGATATCCGCCATCGTGGCTCGGGCCCCGCAGTACCGCCGCTGCCGGCCGATCGGACCGCTCAGGGAGGTGGTGGACGAGGTCGTCACCATCTCCGCCAGCAGCCGAGCGAGTCCGCCGACTGTGCCGACGGCCGCCGCTGCCATTCGCTGGGGGGCGCTCACCACGGTGGACAGCAGCCGAAGCTGACGACGCGGAGACATCAGGGCCTCGGCGGACTCCACGAGTCCCGGAGCCCGCGCCCGCAGCGGCGTCTGCTCGGACTCCGGTGTCATCCGTGGGTCCGGCTCGTCACACATGGCGTCGAACAGCTTCGCCCCGGTGATCCCGTCTGCCAGGCAGTGGTGCAGCTTGGCGAGGATCGCCCACCTGCCGCGGACGAGGCCCTCGACAACCCAGCATTCCCACAGCGGATGGTCGCGGTCCAGTCGGTGTGCCATCACCCGCCCCACGAAGCCGAACAGTTCCTCGTCCCCTCCGGGCTCGGGGAGCGCGACGCGCCGCAAATGCCGGTCGAGGTCGAAGCTCAGATCATCCGCCCAGGAGGGTGCGCCCACATCCAAGGGGGCGGTGTGCAGTTTCTGCTTCGCGTGCGGAAGATTCAACAGACGGACGGCGACGGCCTCGCGGAACTCGTTCTGGTCGGGAGCCGGGCCATCGATGATCGCTAGCGCCCCGATGTTGAGGCTGGCGTGTCGATCAGAATCCTCCGTTTCGAGAAAGCCCGCGTCGAGGAAGCTGAGGTTGTCGGATGCCATCGCTGTCTCACCTCGGCTTCGGGCGGTGGTGGTGCGGATTCGGCTGATCCAGGAAGAGCACTTCCGACAGTGGTCGTCGTGGAGTGGTCGATGCAGGTTCTGGTCGGGAGCTCGTACCAACTCTGATCAGTACCTGGGGTAGTTGACTGCTGTGCAGCGACGGCGCCCTGCATGCGAGTGCGACAGCCGATTCGACTGTCCGTCGGGTCGGGATCGTCAAGCGTTCCATCGCGTGCCTCGGGTCATCCATCAGGGTTCGAGCGTCGGTTGTCAGGTCGACTGCGGCTACGTTGCGTTGACCGGTGGCTCCTCGTAGAGGGCGGCTCCTGCTGTCACACCAGCCCCCGCCGCGACGATCAGCGTGCGTGTGCCGGCCGCCCTGTGGTGGCGGCCGTGGTCGAGAGCACCGACCAGCGCGGCGGTGTGCATGCGGACGTCGTCGGCGACGCCGATCCGGGTCTCGGGAATTCCGAGTCGGGCCGCGAGTGCTGTTCGGTAGCCCGGGCGGGCCGGTGCGGCCACGATTGCGTCGACTTCTTCGAGACCGCGTACGGCACGCGCGAGGCACGAGGTGACGGCCGCAGCGGATGCGGACGCGTAGCGCTCGTCCAGCGAGTCGGACTGGTTGATGTGGAGGATGTTCCGGTTGTGACCCTGACCGACCGTCGCCCGGAGCGACTCGCCGTCGTCGGGTTCGTTCACCCAGTGCACCGGGCCGAGCCCGTGGCCTCCGTGGGTCCAGCTGCACAACACCGCTCCCCCGGTGGCGGAGAACGGAAAATGTTCGCTCATGCCGTGACCGGGGTCGGCGTCGCTGGCGACGACGAGAGCACATCGGATCGCATGCGAGCGCAGGAAGCCGTCGACGATCTGAAGGCCCGTCAGCACTCCGCAGGTGCCGTTCGCGAGGTCGAACGAGAACGTGCCGTGGGAATCGCTGTGCGGGTCCTCCGGATGTGCGCCGATGTCTTCCTGGATCATCGCCGCCAGTGCGGGCTCACCGAGATTCCGATCCCGATACAAGCCCGTGTTGATGATCAGGTCGAGGTCGTTCGCACTGCGACCGGCGTGCTCCAGGCAGGACTTCGCCGCGGCGACGGCAAGATGGAGCGCGCTGTGCCGTGATCGCCACCCACCGTGGACGATCTCCAGTCGATCAATGACGGTGCCCATAACTTGTCACCAACTCCTCGTCGATCTCCACCAGGACGATCCCGATCTCCAACCCGGACGCGAGGGCGATCAATGCGACCGTCTCCCCCGGCCGGATCCGGCCCGCCTCGAGTTCTTCGACCAGGGCGACGGTGTGGGTCGTGGAGGCGGTGTTCCCGTATTTGTCGACGGTGATGACGGCATCGTGCCGGGGTGAGTCACCGAACGATGCCGTGACCTCGGCCATCCCCTTGCGGATCGCCCGGGCAGACGTCTGGTGGGTGATCACGTGGTCGATGTCGTGAATGGACAGGCCGAGGGTGTCGAGGACCTCGTGCAGCAACAGCGGGGTGTCCGCGATCGCGGCCTTCTGAATCCCTCGGGAGTTGGTGAACATGCGTGCGCCGGGATCGTCACCCTTCGGGTACGCGACGCACAGCCGGCTGTAGTCGGCAACCGTTGTGAACCCGGCGAGCCGGATTCCGGCAGACCCGACAGGTGCTCGCTCCAGGACCAGTGCGGCACCCGCGTCGCCCAGGGTCAGCGATGCCAACTCCTTGCTCATGATGTTGTGGATGTGGTTGGCCGCGTTCTGGCCGAGTTGGGAGATGTACTCACCGCTGACGACCAGGGCCCGGTCGATCAGGCCCTGCCGAATCCAGTTGTTGGCCACGGTGACCCCGGTCAGCATTCCGGCGCAAGCGTTCGCAAGGTCGAAGGTCATCGCCGCATCGGCGCCGACGGCACGCGCAACCGCGCCGCTCATGGTCGGTTCGAGCCACTGGGTCAGTCCGTCCCGGAATTTGGTGATACTGCAGCTGATCACGACGTCGATCGACGCTGCGGGCCGCTCGGCATGCTGCAGTGCGTCGTGCGCTGCAGCGGTCGCGAGTGTGTAGGAGTCCTCGTCTCCGACCGAGACCCGACGTTCGTGGATCCCGGTCAGTCGTTCGAGATCGATGTGCGTCGTGTGGCGGGTCGTCGCCATCAGATCCTCGGTTGTCAGCCGGGTTGCCGGCAGATGCCGACCCGCGCCGGCCACCCGGGCGCGGAAAGGAGACCGCGCATCCGGGTCCGCGGTCTCCATCACGAGCCAATGCTTGACCATCGAACTGACACCTCCGCCCACCAATGATTTCGCAGCGCGGGTGTACGGACTAGAGCATTTCGGCCCCTCTCCAGGTTCCTCGCGGCCGTGCCCGGGCGGCGACTCGGGTTCGCCGACGGCGGTAAATCGGGAATCCTCCGGGGGTATCCCGGCGTTGTATGCAGAGGTAGGGGACGTGTGAGGACGGCCCCGAAGAGCGAAAAGCGGACACCGTGACGCACGCGCACGAAGGGTCGGACAACAACGGATCTGGACGCCCAGACCCGCGCGGCGGGCAGCAGCCGCCGACAGCGATGGTGGTGGCCCCGCCCTTCAGGCCGTTGGCGGACAGATTCTTCGGACTGTTCAACCGGACGCCCGACGGTGGTGGCGCGCTGGCGGTGTACCTGCGCGGTGAACCGGTCGTCGACATCTGGTCTGGCTGGTCCACTCCCACCACGCGCTGGCGGGCGAGCACCGTCTCGGTGTCGTTCTCGACCGGGAAAGGCGTCGCGAGCACTGTCCTCCACCGTCTCGCCGACCGTGGGCTGATCGACTACGACGCGGCGATTGCCGAGTACTGGCCTGAATTCGCGAGCGCTGGCAAGGACTCCATCACGGTTCGTGAACTGCTGAGCCACCGGGCCGGACTCCATCGTGTGCGTGGTCTGGTACCGGGCGGCTTGGCGCTTCTGGATCACGACGGGGTGGTGACCGCGCTTGCTGCGGCCGTTCCCGACCGACGGCGCGGTGTCATGCCCGGATATCACGCGGTGACCTTTGGATCGCTCGTCGCTGAACTCACCGCCCGGGTCACCGGAATGTCGTTCACCGACCTGGTCCGCACCGAGATCGCAGACCCCCTCGGCATTCCCGAGTTCTGGTTCCAGGTGCCCGACGAAGAACGCCGCCGCATCGCGAAGACCTTTCCGAGGATCACTCCCTTCGGGATCCCCTGGGGCGTGGCATCCTCCGTCCTGTCGCGAACCCCGGGGCTGCACAACCTCGCCGCCGCAGGCATGCCGGAGGGGTTCGACGAACTCGTCCGGAACCCGGTCATCCACGACCACGTCATGCCCGGCTGGAACGGTGTCTTCAGCGCCCGCGGCCTGGCTCGCATGTACGGGGCGATGGCCAACGGGGGCGTCGTGGACGGCACCCGATTCCTGAGCGAGGACGGCCTCGCGCAGATCGGTGAGGTGCAGACCACGGCCCGGGATTACGTGCTCGGAATCCGGATGAACTGGCGGCTCGGTTACCACGCCGCGTTCGTCGCGAGCCGAACCCAGTCACCGTACGCCTTTGGCCACTACGGTCTCGGTGGCTCCGGGGCCTTCGCCGACCCCGCGACGGGTCTGTCGGTGGCATTCGTGACCAACCGGATGGGCAACACCCTCACCCCCCTCGCCGACCTGCGGTTGGCCAAACTGGGCGCGGAGGCCGAGTCGATCGCGCGGCGACTGTAGCCAGGACTCCTCGTCGCACAACCATCTGACGGACCCTGGTCGAACGCCAGGCCAGCGGGTTCTACTGGTCGGCCACGTGACTTTGTGCCTTGTTCGGGCCCCGCCGGTCGATGGAACACTGAGGGATGAAACCTGAGCCGGAGGGTCCGCTCATTCCGTGGTGCGGTTGTCCGACGAGTGCTCAGCACAGGAGGAACCGTGATGCGCACACTCGTGGTCCACGAGTCGATGTTCGGGAACACTCATCGCGTGGCCGAAGCGATCGCCCGGGGTATCGCACCGTTCGGTGAGGTGACGACCCTCCCGGTGTCGCAGGTAGGTGACGCGGACCTGTCTGGATACGACCTGGTGATCGTCGGGGGTCCGACACATGTGCACGGGATGAGTCGCGAGTCGACACGACGTAGTGCACAGGAGGCAGCCGGCCAATCCGACAGCACGGTGACTCTGGAACCGAATGCGGCGAGCGAGGGCATCAGGGAATGGCTCGCGTCACTTCCACCCACACATGGCATGGCAGTCGCGTTCGACACTCGAATAGATGCACCCGCGCTGCTGACCGGGAGGGCATCGAAGGGAATCGGGAAGAAGCTTCGGCACCTTGGATTCGATCTGATCGCGGAGTCGGAGAGTTTCCTCGTGGACAAGGAGTCATGCCTCGAGGACGGCGAAGAGATTCGAGCCGAGCGGTGGGGGCACTCGCTCGCACAGCAGTGGGGACACTCGCGCAGGCAGCCGCGGTGACGCTCTGTCCATTTCGAAGAAGGAGGTCAGCATGGCGACGAGCGTGAACCTCACCTTTCACGGGGCCGCGAGGACGGTAACCGGCTCGTGCATGGAGCTTGTATCGGAGGGCAGGCGCATCCTGGTGGACTGCGGCCTGTTCCAGGGATCGCGCAGCCTCGAGACGCTGAACTACGGCGCCTTTGCCTTCGCGCCGGACATGATTGACGCAGTTGTCCTCACCCATGCACATATCGACCACTGCGGCCTGTTGCCCAAACTGGTGGCGCAGGGCTTCGAAGGGCCGATATTCTGCACTGCCCAGACCGCGGAACTCTTGGAATACATGCTCGCCGACGCCGGACGAATCCAGGAATTCGAGACGCAACGACGAAACCAACGGCGCGATCGAGCCGGCGAACCGCCATTCACGCCGATCTACACCGAGGACGATGCGCTCATGGCGTGGAGACAGGCCCGCCGGGTTCCACTGGAGGACTGGTTCGAACCTGCGCCGGGGTTCCGTGCGCGACTGTGGAATGCGGGACACATTCTGGGTGCGACATCGGCGGAGATCGACGCCGGAGGCGTTCGCCTGCTCTGTTCCGGTGACCTCGGGCCTCAGAACAAGGCGTTCTACGCCGATCCTGAGGGGCCGTCGGGGCTGGACCATGTCATTTGCGAATCGACATACGGCAGCAGAACCCGGGGGCAGCTGACGATCGCCCAGCGGCGCGATCTGCTAGAAGGAGAGATCAACACGGCCCTCTCCCGCGGGGGCAACCTGGTGATCCCCGCCTTTGCTCTGGAACGAACGCAGGAACTGTTGCTCGACATTGCGTATCTCGCCGACGAGGACCGCATCCCCCACGTGCCCGTCTTTGTCGACTCGCCGCTGGCCAACCGCGCAACCAGAGTTTTCGCCAGACACGCAACCGAACTCGAGGATCTCGGCGGCAAGGACATCTTCCACCATCCCGCGATCCACTACGTAGAGGATGCGGCCGCATCGATGCGGATCAACGACAAGTCGGGTGTCATCATCATCGCCGCCTCGGGCATGTGCGAGGCGGGACGCGTCCGCCATCACCTCGAGCACAATCTGCACCGCTCGGATTCGACGATACTGATCGTGGGCTTTCAGGCCCAAGGCTCGTTGGGGCGTGTGATCCTCGAAGGCGCAAAGCGAGTTCGAATTTCGGGCACCGACATCTATGTGCGAGCCCATGTTCGGCGGATCGACAGCTATTCGGCCCATGCAGACCAGGGCGAACTGAAGGACTGGATCAAGAAGCGGAAGCCCATCTCGGGCAGCCTGTTCTTGACCCACGGTGAGCCGGGGGCAGTCGCGGCACTGTCGGAACTTTTGGCGGGCGACGACCCTTCGCTTTCCGTCGTCACACCGGCGATCGGAGAAAGCTACCAGTTGCAGTCCGGCACCCCGGCAAAGCTGATGGGTACCACCCGTTCGGATGCGGCGCAACTGGTCGGCCGCGACTGGCAGAACGACTATGCGGATCTTGCGGTGAGCCTCAAGCACCGACTAACTCGGATCTCGAACCCCGAGAACCGGCGGAAGGCAATCGCAGACATGCGCAAAGTGCTCGAGAAGTATGCCGATCCGCACGAAACCCGGCAGAAGCGTGTTCGCGGCTGAGCCAAGGCACCCTGGCGAATCCGCCCCGCCGGGGTCGTCCCTCGCTCTGCAACTAGGGCCGCGAGGTCAGGGAGCGATGGGATCAGTCGAATCCGATAAGCGAGCGGAGTTGCCAGCCCGACGTGCAAGCTCACGACACCAGATAGGGAGACGCGATGGAGCCACGAGATTCTTCGCCGAACAATCCCATCCATGGCACTGATGGAGACTCGGAACTGCGGCCCCTACCGCTGTGGGTGGCGATGCCACGTCTTGTCGGCTGCGCAGCGCGGACGGTGACCATCCTCGCCCACCGTCGACTCCACCAACCGACACGTCATGTGGGGAAGAGCATGACTTTTGCCGACGGCACCACCGGAGTTGTCTATAGGGAAACCGTCGTAGACGGTGCACCTCCTACTGAGCCTGTGGTCCTTGTTGTGACCTTTCAACTGCGAGGTGTGCGTGGTCGTGGACACGCCCTGTTTCGGGCGGAAAGCCTGCTCAACACGCCGCTTTTCGTGGGCTTTCCTGGGTTCGTCTCGAAGTTGTGGCTCACCGCTGATGAGGAGGACCGATACCGCGGGTTCTATCAGTGGGACGGGGAGAGGCCCGCTCGGGACTATGTCTGCGCATTGTGGTGGGTTCTCGCGTTGGTGAGCTGTCTCGATTCAATTCGATATCGCGTGGTGCCGGACGCATGCCGTGACAACGTCCTCGCGGACGCTGCGCCGAAAGGAAACGCTGCATCGGAGGACACCACGCATCCGACCGATGCAGCGTGGTGGCGGCTGGTGTCTTTCCGTGATGAACGACGCTCATGACACTGATCCCGGACGACCAAACCCGAGAGATCCAGCAGCAGAGTCGTGTCGGCGCTCAGTCAGCGAGAAAACGCGGGGCGCTGTTCGGCGGTTGACTCATCCCCGCCCTCGCTGAAGTGATGACAAATGACCCTGCCTCGGGCCCTCGCACGCGACTGGAATGGACCCAGCGGACGTGGAATGACCGCGACCCCAATAGAGGAGGAATCATGGGATCCGTCCCAGCTCGCAGCTACTCCGTCTTCCCCGAGCTCGCTGACTTCTTCGCCGGCTTTCCGCTGTCGCGGATGCCCACCGCAATGGGTGGCCACATGATTCGCGTCGAGGACAAAGTCGAGAACGATCGGTACCTTCTGCGTGCCGAGCTGCCCGGCCTTGATCCCAAGCGTGACATCAAAGTCGCGATTCACGACGGGCGGCTCTCCATCGAGGCCGAGCGCACAGAGGAAAGCAATGCCGGCGGCCGCTCGGAGTTCAGCTACGGCTCGTTCTCGCGCACCGTCAGCCTTCCCGCGGGGGCGCGAGAAGACGATGTCGAGGCCACCTATTCCAAGGGGATCCTTACGGTGTCGGTCGGCGTGTTGCCGCCGCCCGAAGGACCTCGGGAGATCGAGGTCAAGGACGAGGACTGAGCTCACGCGGGACCCGAGATCGTCGCGCCGGCCGGGAGGGTGTGGACCCTGTCGTGGATCGCGACCCGGACCGGCGCCGCGGCGCTCGGATGCGTGGAGACCGTGACGGCGGTGTGGTCGCACCGAATGTGCATCCAGTGGTCGCGGTAGTGGATATCGAATGTGAGAGCACGCAGCTCGGTCGGTAGCTGGGGGTGCAGCCACAACACGCCCTCCCGAACGTCGATCCCCGAATAGCAGCGCTGCAGGATGTCGATGCTGCCCGCCATCGCGCCCAGATGTATCCCCTCTCGCGTGTCCGCGACCGGCCGCTCACCGAGATCGCAGGCAAGCGCCTCGCCCAACATCTGCCAGGACTGTCGACGATTCCTTCGAGACAACACCCAGGAGTGGGCAATTCTGCTCAGCGCCGATCCGTGTGTCGTGCGTTGGAGGTAGTGGTCGATGGTCGCGGGAATCACCGAGGGATCGAAGGCATACCCGAGCATTTCGATCAGCGATGTGAGTTCCTCTGCACTGAACAGGTAGAGCAGCATCAGGACATCGGCTTGTTTGGACACCCGGTATCGGGTCGTCGAATCGCTCTCCGCCTCGAGGATCAGGTCGAGCCTTCCGATATCCCGGTATCGCCTCCGGTAGTCGTCCAGCGGCAGCTCCGCGAGCCGGCCGTATCCCTCGAACTGACTGAGCACACCGTTGTCGAGGAACTCGACCCGCAGCCGCCGCGCCATGTGATCCCAGAGCCGGAGCTCGTCACCACCGACACCCAGCTTGTCCCAGGTTCGACGATCGGCATCCGGCCCCAGGATGCGATATGCATCGAGCGCGCGGGCGAGCGACCACGCCACCATCACATTGACGTAGGCGCTGTTGTCGATGCCGCCACCCGGACTGTCCGGATATCCGTCGTGGAACTCGTCCGGTCCCATCACCCCGCGGACGTCGTACCGGTCGTCCTTGGCATCGTATGTCGCCAGGCTTGCCCAGAACCGCGCGTTCTCCACGAGGAGCTCCGCGCCGAAGGCGGTGAGGAAACCGAGGTCGCCGGTGGTCTCCCAGTAGTGCCAGGCGTTGTAGGCGATCGCGAGGTTGATGTGGAACTGTCGTCGTGAGTTGTCGGGCATCCATCGGCCGGAAATCGGGTTCAGCAGTGCCAACGGTGTCTCCTCGCGTCCGTCGCTGCCGCTCTGCCAGGGGAAGAGTGCCCCCGCGTATCCGAGAGCCCGGGCGTGTTGTCGAGCGACGGGCAGTCGCCGGAAGCGGTAGAGCAGGAGTGCGCGCGTCAGTTCCGGAAGCCTCAGGGTGAGGAACGGGAAGACGAACAGTTCGTCCCAGAAGATGTGGCCGCGGTAGGCCTCGCCGGCCAACCCCCTCGCAGGAACGCCCACATCCATGTCTGCCGTGTGCGGCGAAAGGGCCTGCAGCACGTGGAATACGTCGACATTCGCTGCCTGCTGAGTCCCATGATCCGCGTCCGGCGTCATCTCGCATCGTGCCCAGAGGTTGCTCCAGGCGGCGGCGCTTGCCGCGAGCAGGTCGTCGAACGACCCGGCCGAGGCCGCCGCTTCTACAGCCGCGGCGAGCGGCTCCGATATCGCTCGGTCCCTCGACGTGTAGATGGCTACGGCCTTGTAGACCGTGATTCTCGCAGCGCACTCTGTCGAGAAGGTCTGTTCGAGATGGATCCCACGGTGCGAAGCATCGATCCGCTGGTTGTCCGAGCCGGGGTTCCCGTCGTTGATCGACAGTGTGGTTCTGCACGCTTCTACGACTCGAATGCGTGACTGTGAGGTTTCAGCGCTGAGCCACACGATGTTCGGGGAGGAGACGCCCGATTCGATCGAGTCCAGGTGGCGACCGTTGAGGGGGCGAAACTCTGCGACATTGGTGTTCTCGACGTCGCCGTCGATTCCCGACCGCACCGTGAGAGCGCCTGACCAGTTCTCCGCGATGAGGGTCGTTTCCAGCGCGGCGAGGTGGGGTGTCGCCATGGATACGAGGCGCCGCTGCCTGATCCGTGTTCGCCGGCCGTCGGGATCTCGGAAGACGCTCTCTCGCATCAGTAGTCCCCGACGCAGATCTATGCTGACGTGGTGATGATCCATCGCCGTGTGCTCGGGCGTCAGCCAGGGGCCGTCGTCGATTCGGAATACCACCGGCAGCCAGTTGGGAACGTTGACGATGCTCTCGTCCTCGCGTTCGATGCGTCCGATCCGCGACGTCACGCGGTTGTAGCACCCGGCGACGTACGTGCCCGGGCAATGCACCGCATCGACCCTCGCCTCCGGCAAGGCACCCCTGGTCGCGAGGTATCCATTGCCCAGCGCAAACAGCGACTCTCGTGCTCCCTGTACGTCCGGTTCGAAACCGACATGCTCGAGCAACCACGCTCGGGAGATGCCCTGCGCGCACAGTTGGCACGACGAGTCGGGAGACGATCCAGCGCGCACCGTTTCTCCAATGCTCCAGTCGAGTTCGTCGAGTCCGCCTACGACCATGTGCGCACCACTGGCCGCCAAGGTCGAGGCCCTTCCCGGTGGAGCGATCCCGATGACGAGGCCGAAGCCGCCCCTGTGGGCGGCGGTCACCCCGGACTCGGCGTCCTCGATCACGACCGTTCGGGCGGGGGCCGTCTCCAACCTCCTCGCGGCTTCCAGGAACAGTGCGGGATCGGGCTTCCCGGGCAACTGCAGGCGCACAGCATCGACACCGTCGACCCGGACATCGACTTCGTCGAGCAGACCCGCTCGGGACAGCACTTCCGCCGCATTTCGACTGGCACTGACAACAGCGACGCCGACACCCACGCTGTGGAGGCTTTGTAGGAACTCGACTGCCGGTGTGAAGGTGCGCACTCCGCCGGACCGGAGCAAGTCGCGGAACAACTCGTCCTTTCTCTCAGCCAGTGCGCGAACGCTCTGTGGTTGGGCCGCACCGGGATCCGGTTCGTCCGGGAGGGAGATCGACCGAGCGGCGAGGAATGAGCGGACACCGTCGGACCGGCTCTTTCCATCGACGTACGCCAGATAGTCCGATATTTCGAACGGCGGTTGTGCCGGGTGATTCTGTGCGAGGAACTCGTCGAAAGCGGCCTTCCACGCACGGTGGTGGAGGGCAGCTGTGTCTGTGACGACGCCGTCCAGGTCGAACAACACCGCCCGGTAGGAGCATCCGCCGATGATCACCCCCGAATCGGGCTCGACTCGCCACTCCGATGCCATTCCTGTCACCCGGAAGTAGGCAGGTCACTCGGGCGCTCGGACGACCATGAGCGGGCAATCGACGAGATGCAGCAGGGCCCTGCTCGTCGAACCCAGCAGCATCCCTTTGAACCCACCTCGGCCGCGACTGCCGACCACCAGCAGCTGCGCATCGGCCGAGATGGCCGCCAGCTCCCGGACTGGTCTGTCCTGCACGACTACTCGGCGAATACCCACCTCGGGAAACTGTTCCTTCCAACCGGCCATCTGTTCGGCGAGCACCACGTGTTCCTCGGCTTCGACCGCGGACCAGTTGGCCGGTAGGCACGTCTCGCGGTCGCCGAATGCGGTCGACGACAGGTCCACGTCGGTCCACGCGTGGACCGCGGTGATCTCGGCGCTCCGCAGGGACGCCTCCTCCATCGCTGCCGCTATCGCCGGTTCACTCGTCGGTGTCCCGTCGACTCCGACGATCACCGGTCCATCCATTGCAGGCTCGCCGGGCTCCGGAAGTCCCTTGACGACGACAACCGGGCACGGGGCGTGGGCGGCAACCGCCGAACTGACCGATCCCACGATTCCACCGGTGAGTTCGCCGAGCCCACGCGAACCGACGACGAGCATCCGTGCGTCCTGCGCGAGGTCGAGCAACAGAGGCGCGGGGCGGCCGCCGAGCAGCGCGGTTTGCACCGTCACCTCACCTAGGCGCTCGCTCTCGGAATGTGCCAGCTTCGTGGCATCGCGGAGAAGTCGTCCCCCCGCGACCTCCTGCTCCGCGATGTAGATCTCCGCGGAGGATGCCGACCTGAAAACGTCGTACGGCTTCGCGTAGATGGCGACGAGCAACAGTGGGCTGTGCCGCAGCGCGGCGTCCACTGCTGCCCACCGCACTGCGTTGTGAGACCCGGCCGAACCATCGACCCCGACCAGAATGGGTTGTGCAGTGGTCATCGAGCAACCTCCTCCAGTGGAGCCGTTGGTCCGACCTCGGATCTCAGGCCCGCACGATCAACAGGGGACATGAGACCGAGTGCAGTAGCGCCCGGCTGGTCGAACCCAGGATCATGCTCGTGAAGCCCCCTCGTCCCCGACTACCGACGACGACGAGCTGAGCACGCCGGGAGTACTCGAGCAGTGACTTGACCGCCTCGTGCCTTACGACGATCGAGTGCACGTGCACGTCCGGATAGTCATCGGCATATCCCGCCAGGCTTTCCGACAGGGTCGCCGCCTCACGGGCCTGGATCGGCTCCCAGTCCAGGGCGTCGTCGGAATACCGCGGCGGCAGGGTGAGGTCTGACCAGGCGTGAACAGCAAAGAGATCGCAATTGCGCAGGGAGGCCTCGAGGTACGCCTCCGCGATGGCGGGTTCGCTGTTGCGGGTGCCGTCTACGCCGACGACGACCGGTCGGCGCGTGACCCCCTCCACTTCGGCCAGCGCCTTGACCACCGTCACCGGGCATCGGGCGTGTCCGACGACGGCGGAACTCACCGAGCCAAGGAGTCCACCAGTGAACTCGCCGAGACCTCGCGATCCGACAACCAGCATTCTCGCGGTCTCCGACTCCGCGAGTAGCGTGACGGTGGCGGGACCGGTGAACAATTCGGTGTCGATGCTCAGACCCTCACCGGCAGCGCGCCTTGCGTGCTCGACCGCGGCGCTCAGTCGTTGCTTCGCCGCCGTTTCCTGCTCGTCGTAGAACTCCGGCGGCATCCCGATCGGCACTGCGTAGGCGCCAGGGACATATATCGTCGTCACGATCTTCAGGGGTGTGCCGCGCGCGACGGCGCACTCGGCCGCCCACCACACCGCGTCGGTGGCTGACTGTGAGCCGTCGACTCCGACCACGACGGGCGAATGAGCCTTCATGTCCCCTCCTCGGCTGTCGCAGGCGACGCACGGTTGGCGTTCTCCCTCATCGTTCTCGCCTGGCACGGTGCTCGACAAGGGTCTTAGGTCATTGCCGACGACCGCGCTCGCGGTCACCGTGACGGCGCCGGCGAATGATGACCATCGGCCCTTCGAAGGCGACGGAATCGTGAGGAGACTCGTACTCAGAAGGTGTCGCCGACACACCCCTACCCACCTCGACCGGCGCGGAGGCAACAGCGAAAATGACCGTCCCCGACGCAAACGTGATCCAGATAGCCGTCGACCTGGCTTGTCGCGCGCCATCCCTGCACAACAGCCAACCCTGGCGCTGGCGCTACTCGAACGGTCGATTGGAACTCTTCGGCGACCGGTCGCGCCTGATCGGCGAAGCAGACCCCGTGGGCCGTCAGCTCGCGATCAGTTGCGGCGCCGCGCTGCATCACCTCGAGATTGCGATGACTTCGCTTCGGTGGCGAAGTGAGGTGACGATCCTCCCCTTGCGGGTGCCGACCGGACCCATCGCGTCGCTTCGGTTCCACCGTGATGCGCACCCGCAATCTCACGATTTCGACCTCCTCACAGCCATTCGGCGGCGGCGCAGCGACCGAAGGCCCTTCGCTCCCCCGCCGTGTGCATACTCTGATGAGTTGGATCGCTTCCGGGGGCTGGCAGCGAAGTACGACGTGCACCTCGACTCGCTCGGTCCACAGGACCGGAGCGCCCTGGTCGCGGCCACCCAGGCGAGCGCGGCGGCCAGGCGGTACGACGCCGCGTACCACGCAGAGCTCTATTGGTGGGCCGGGCACGATCGGTCGGCCGAGGGAATTCCGCCGGGTGCCCTGGCCACCGCATCCGAGAGCTCCGATGTCGCCGTCGGGCGTCCGTTCCCGACGCCGTTGAGAGGCGATTCGACGCGGCCACGAGGACCCGACCAGTCGAGCGTCCTTGTGCTGAGCACACGCGCCGACACGCAAGCTGATTGGCTTGCCAGCGGGAGGGCGTTCTCTGCTGTCGTACTCGATGCCACCGTGCGTCAGCTCGCAACCTGCCCCCTGACCCATCTCACGGAGGTGAGGCAGAGCCGTGAACTCATCCGGAGCTTGGTGCCGGGAGCGGGTATGCCTCAGATCCTGGTCCGTGTCGGGCAAGGGGGCGCCCCCGCTTCCGTTCCGGAAACCCCACGTCGTCCCCTGTTCGAAGTTCTCAGCATCGAGTGATCGAATTATCGGTTCAATCAGGTCGTCGCACCGGATTCGGGGGACCTGATCTCTATGTGCACTGCTGACCCTTCCCTGCGTCGAGTTGTCGGCAGCCCGGTCTCCGCGATCACGCGGAGCATGGTCTGGTTCACCGCCAGTACCTCGGCAATGAATGTTCGGACGCCGTGACGCTCCGCGAGGCAGATGAGCCGTGCCAGCAGTTCGGACCCCACGCCGTGAAGCTGGTGGTCGTGCTCGACCACCATGGCCAGTTCAGCGGTCGAAGGATCGTCCAGAACGACGAAGTTCGCCGCGCCGATCAGTGCGCCGGACTCGAACGCGCCGACACCGCCATGGCCCCGGTCGTGCTGGGTGGCCCGCTCGGCCACCACGTTCAACTGTGTGGGCCGCGTGGCGAAGAACCGTAGATACGAGTCGCGGGCGTCAAGCGATTCATAGAGCGCCTGAACATCGGACGCATCGTGCGGCCCCAGCTCCCTGATCGTCACCGAGGGCCTGCATCGCGCCGGTAGCGGACTCGGGCGCGGATCCGACATGGTGTCTCCTCTTCGGTTCGAAGATCAGACTAGTTCGCTGTCCGCTCCTGGAAAGGGACCTTGGTCCTCGGATTCGGTGACCTCTCGACGAGTCCGCGGAGCATCCGTTGTCGTACGGTGGAGGAACGTCGCCGCTGACGGGAGGTGCCGCATGATCACCGTGTTTCTGGTGGACGACCATGAGGTCGTGCGCAAGGGGTTGTGCGACCTATTGGAGGTGGACCCCGACCTGAAGGTGGTGGGAGAGGCCGCCACCTACGCGCAGGCACATATGTTGATTCCCACGGTCAGCCCTGACGTCGCTGTGCTCGACGTGCGACTGCCCGACGGCAACGGAATAGAGCTGTGCCGGGAACTGATGTGCCGGATGCCCGAGTTGCGCTGCTTGATCCTCACCTCATACACGGATGAGGAGGCGATGCTGGACGCGGTGCTGGCAGGCGCGCACGGGTACGTCATCAAGGACATCAGGGGAATGGAACTCGCAAAGGCGGTGCATGACGTCGGAACGGGTCGTTCGCTGCTCGACACGCGCGCGGCCGAAGCGTTGATGTCACGGCTGCGGTCGATGCACGAGGACCTCAATCCCCTGCCGGGTCTCACCGATCAGGAACAGGTCTTGTTGTCACTGATCGGCGAGGGTTTGACCAACCGGCAGATCGCTGCCCGCATGTTCCTCGCCGAGAAGACCGTGAAGAACTATGTCTCCCGATTGCTGACCAAACTGGGCATCGAGCGGCGCACCCAGGCCGCAGTGCTCGCCGCAAAGATGACACCCCGGCATGGGTGATTGAGCCGAGTACGCCTACCCGGCCGGGCGAAGTGGAAGAATCAGGCGGGTGATGCCTGGCACATCCGGCGCCGGCGGCGGACAGGGCCCTACGCGGCTGCCCGCCCTCTCGCAACTGCGTTTACGAGAACTCCTGACCGAAGTCCAGGACCGAATCGACCAGATCGTCGACGCGCGGGACCACATCGATGCACTGATGAATGCGATGCTGTCGGTCGCTTCGGGGCTGGACCTCGAGGAAACTCTCCGCTCCATCGTGCACGCGGCTATCGGACTCGTGGATGCGCAGTACGGCGCGCTCGGCGTCCGCGGCGTCGATGATGACCTCACCGCCTTCATCTACGAGGGCATCGACGAGGCGACACACGCGCTGATCGGCGATCTGCCCCGTGGGCGCGGGGTCCTGGGGTTGCTCTTTCAGAAGCCGAAACCCATTCGGCTCGACGACCTCACGGCTCACCCCAGCTCGGTTGGCTTCCCGGAGCACCACCCGCCCATGAGGACGTTCTTGGGTGTGCCGATTCAGATCAGGGGGGCAGTATTCGGAAATCTGTACCTCACCGAGAAATCAGGCGGACAGAGCTTTACCGCGGATGACGAAGTCATCGTCGAGGCACTCGCCGCCGCCGCGGGAATCGCGATCGAGAACGCCCATCTCTACCAGGAATCGCGAATCAAACAGTCCTGGCTCGAAGCCACCAGGGAGATAGCAACTCAGCTGCTCGCCGGCGGCGCGCCCGTTGATGTGCTTCAGACGGTTGCGGATCGAGCACGAGCGCTCACCGCCTCCGACAGCGCCCTCCTCGCGGTTCCCGACGATCCGGACTTGGCCGCCGACGATGTCGATGTGTTGGTGGTCAGCGTGTCCAGTGGCGCGCTCTCCGATGCTGTCGTCGGTACCAAGATCCCACTCGAGGGATCGAGCTCGGGTGAGGCGTATCGGACCCGCAAGCCGTTCGTCGTCGACCGACTTGCCTTCGACCCAGGTTTCGAGGAGTCCGATCAGGTCGGACCGGCGATGGTGCTTCCCCTGCGGGCGCAGAATTCGGTCGCGGGGGTGCTCGTCCTCCTGCGTGCCGAGGGACAGGAGCAGTTTGATCCCGAGCAACTCTCGTTCATGACCGCATATGCGGACCAGGCGGCGGTCGCACTGCAACTGGCGAACACCCAGCGGCGGATGCGGGAACTCGATGTCGTGGCCGATCGGGATCGAATCGCCCGCGACCTGCACGATCACGTCATCCAGCGCCTGTTCGCGGTGGGGCTGTCCCTGCAGAGCACGCATCAACGAGCAAAGTCGTCGGAGGTTCGGCGGCGGCTGTCGGACTCCATCGACGACCTCCAGGAGATCGTGCAGGACATCCGAACGGCCATCTTCGATCTGCATTCGGGAGACGAGGGCGCCGGCAGACTCCGACGACGATTGCACGAGGTGATCGCCCAGACGACCGCGGATGCCGGACTGCGCATCACGATTCACATGTCCGGGCCGCTGTCGGTGGTCGACCCGAACCTTGCCGATCACGCTGAGGCGGTTCTGCGGGAAGCCCTGAGCAATGTGGTCCGGCACGCCTCCGCGACCGCAGTCGCCATCTCGGTGAGCGTCCTCGACGATCTCACCATCGAGGTGACGGACAACGGGATCGGTATCCCAGCCGACGCACGCCGCAGCGGCCTCAACAATCTTGCGTCTAGGGCGATCGACAGCAACGGATCCATCACCGTCGAGAGAGGTGCGTCCGGGGGGACCACTCTGCTGTGGTCGGCCCCACTCTCGAACCTCTGACCGAATCCCCCACAGGGTGACACATGCCGATCCGGAGGGACCCGGACTCAGCCGAGGGTCGCACGAGCCACAGGGCCGAGTTCTGGCAATCTGCGAGTGGTCCGACTGTCGTGCGTTTCGGTGTCCGAGATGTGCCGTCTCCGTCCGTTCGCTCACGAACGGACGATCATGAGGGGGCACTCCGCGGTGTGTAGCAGCGCGGTGCTGGTCGAGCCGATCAGCATGCCCGCGAAGCCGCCGCGGCCGTGGCTACCGACTACCAGCAGTTCCGCATCCGCCGCCCGGTCCCGCAGTTCCGCGGCCGATCTTCCTCGGACGACCGTCTGCGTCACGGACGTTTCGGGGTAGCGCTCTGTCCAGCCGGCGAGGCTCTCGGCGAGAACCGCTTGTTCGGCCGTCTCGACTTCATCCCACGGCAGGTCCAGCTGGTCGTCGAAGGCCCTTGGCAAGGTGAACGGCGACCACGTATGGACCGCCACCAGGCCGGTCGCGCGCAGCGAGGCCTCCTCGAACGCCGCCGCGAGTGCCGGCACGCTGTTCTCGGTGCCGTCCACCCCGACGACGACATCGCCGGTGCCGGAGGTCTGCCCGGCATGCCCGCGGATGACGACAACAGGGCTTTGGGCGTGCGCGGCGAGCGCGACGGCAACCGATCCGGCGAGCGCCGCGGTGATCTGGCCCAATCCACGGCTACCGACGACAACCATTCGGGCAGACTTCGACGCCTCGAGCAGGGCTGGTCTCGCCGGTCCGTCCAGCACTCTGGAGGTGATCTCGGTCGAGGACGTCGCGGTGCGGGTGGTGCGCGCGATCGCGACGGCCTCATCGAGGTGGGCGTGGACCGCGCGATCACGGTCGGCAAAATAGCTCTGTGGCAGGCGGATCCCGTTCTCGTGCGGGTTGAGGTCGCCGAGAGCGGAGACGATATGCAGCGCGCATCCGTGGCGTTGGGCTTCCCTGGCAGCCCAGCTGACGGCCGCGTAGGCCCGGGCGGACCCGTCAATCCCGACGACGACCGGGGCCTTCGGTTCGACAGCGTCCACAGCGGGTCCTCCACGATCTCGAGTTCCCTCATCGTCGCCCTACCCAGCGGAGCCGGGTAGGGCCGGAAGTCCTCGCCCGCTCGCTCGGGCGCTGCGTCACATGTCAGACCTTCTTGACGACGCTCGACTTGAGTTGCATGGGGCCGATGCGGTCCACTTTGCAATCGGTGTCGTGGTCACCGACTGCCTTGCCCGCCACCGGCTCCTGTGCGGACAACATGCCAGGCATCGGCCGGTCGCGTGGGGCGATCGACGCGGTCAGCGTGGGCCGGCGCTATCCGACAGGAAGTCGATGAGCAGCCGATTGACCTCATCGGGCCGTTCCAGGTAGCCGAAGTGCCCACAGCCTTCGATTTCCTCGTAGCGGGCGCCGGGGATGGCCGCGGCAACCTCTCGGCAGAACACCGCGGGTGTCATCCGATCGTCGGCGAATCCGACGATCAGGCTCGGGACGGTGATGCGGGCGTAGTCGGCGAGTCGATCGCGCGAACGGTCCATCCCGAGCTGAGCCCGGACACCGGGCGAGGCCTTGGCCGCGCTGGAGAACTCGAAGATGTCGAGCCACTCCTGCGCGCGTATCGGATCCTCGAGCGTGTGCGGCGAGAGGTTCAACATGGCCTTGACGGCAGCCGCATACAGCGGCGGAAGCTGCACGCCCTGATCGTGGAGGGCCTGCTCACCGAGATTAAGGGTGTGCGCCATCGGGTGCGGACGCCCGGTCGTACCGAACATGACCGCCTTGGCGACCAGGTCCGGCCGTGCCAGGGCGAGTTCCTGCACCACGCGCGCGCCCATCGACGTGCCAACCACCCGCGCAGGCCCGCGCCCGAGATGTTCGATGAGCGCGGCCGTATCGGCGACGAGATCATCAATGTGCATGTTGTCGGCACACTCGTCTGACGGCGCGATCCCCCGGTTGTCGAAGGTCGCGACCCGGAATCCCGCTTTCACCAGCGCGGGCACCTGGTAGGAGTTCCAGACACGCCCCGGGCTCCCGGTCCCCATCACCAGTACGACCAGAGGCCCCGTACCTGTGACGGTGTAGTTGAGTTGGATCCCATTGAGGGTGGCGATAGGCATGAGCCTCTTCCGGTGTCTGGCGCACGGTGTGACGGCGCGGTGAGAGACGACATCAACTCGCACGGAGACTGCGGTGCGACCGAGTGCCGAGGGCATCAGGGGTTCGAGGATGGCGCCGACTGTCGGAACCATCCGACAGTCGGCCCGGAGGTTGGATCAGATCCGCTCGATGATGGTGCCGGTGGCGAGCGCGCCGCCCGCGCACATCGAGATCAGCGCGGTCGAGGCGTCGCGGCGCTCGAGCTCGTGCAGGGCGGTGGTGATCAGGCGCGAACCGGTGCTGCCGACGGGATGGCCGAGCGCGAGCGCGCCGCCGTTGACGTTGACCTTGTCCATGTCCGGTCCGTGCACCTGGGCCCAGGACAGCGCGACGGAGGCGAAGGCCTCGTTGACCTCGAACAGGTCGAGGTCGCCGATCTTCATGCCGGCCTTCTCGAGCACCTTGGCGGTCGCCTGGACCGGGCCGTCGAGGTGGAACTCGGGCTCGGCGCCGACCAGCACCTGGGAGACGATCCGGGCGCGGGGCTTGAGGCCGAGGGCCTTGGCACGGTCGGAGTCCATCAGCAGCACCGCGGCGGCGCCGTCGGAGATCTGCGACGAGGTGCCCGCGGTGTGGATGCCGCCCTCGATGACCGGCTTGAGCTTGGCGAGGGACTCCGCGGTGGTGTCGCGCAGGCCCTGGTCGCGGGAGACGACCGTGGTCTCGGAGGTCGGCAGCTTGTCCTCGCCGATGACCGGCGCGGTCACGGGCAGCACCTCGCGGTCGAAGCGGCCCTCGGCCCACGCCTGCTTGGCCAGCGCCTGCGACCGGACGCCGAGCGCCTCGATGTCCTCGCGGGTCAGGCCGCGACGCTTCGCGATCCGCTCCGCCGCCTCGAACTGGGCGGGCAGGTCGATGTCCCACGACGCCGGGCGCCGCGGGCCGGCCTCGGTGCCGACGTTGGCGCCGAGCGGGACCTGGCTCATCTGCTCGACGCCGCAGGCGATGCCGACGTCGATGGCACCGGTCGCGATGAGTCCGGCGATCAGATGGTTGGCCTGCTGCGCGGAGCCGCACTGGCAGTCGATGGTGGTGGCGCCGACCTGCCACGGCAGACCCGCCGCCAGCCAGGCGGTGCGGGTGACGTTGTTGGACTGCGCGCCGGCCTGGGTGACGCAGCCGCCGATGACCTGCTCGACGATGGCGGGGTCGACGCCCGCCCGCTCGAGGATTCCGACCTGGACCGCACCGAGGGTCTCCGCCGCATGCAGGCCGGACAGCCATCCGCCTCGCTTGCCGATCGGGGTACGGACTGCCTCGACGATAACTGGTGTGCCCACGG
>NZ_JMLO01000013.1:0-161249 GCF_000686785.1 Rhodococcus sp. UNC363MFTsu5.1 | reverse complement strand
CAAGTGCTCCGGCATCCCTTACGCCCGCCGGGTTCCCCCGCTGGCCCGCACCCGCACCTGGCAGACCATGGAGCAGGACGAGCTGCTCTTTGTCTGGCACGACCCGGAGGGCAACCCGCCGCCGCCGGAGGTCGCGATCCCCGCCGCGCGGTCCGATGATGCCGAGTGGACCGAGTGGCAATGGAAGTCGATCGTCATCGACACCAACTGCCGCGAGATCATCGACAACGTCGTCGACATGGCGCACTTCTTCTACGTGCACTACGCGTTCCCGACGTACTTCAAGAACATCTTCGAGGGCCACGTCGCCATCCAGGAACAGGCGGGCGTGGGCCGCGAGGACATCATGGGGTGGACCGATCCCGACGTGCCGAAGCTGCTCGGCAATCGCTCGATCGCCGCCTATCACGGGCCGTCGTTCATGATCGACGATCTCGTGTACCACACCGACAAGTACGACGTCGAGTCCGTCCTGATCAACTGCCACTACCCGATCTCGCCGGACAGGTTCGTGCTCATGTACGGCATCTCGGTGAAGAAGACCGACCAGATCCCGGCCGAGCTCGCCGACCAGGTGGTGGACCTGATGATCGCCTACATCGGCATCGGCTTCGAGCAGGACATCGAGATCTGGAAGAACAAGACCCGGATCGACAACCCGCTGCTGACCACCGAGGACGGACCGGTCTATCAGCTGCGCCGCTGGTACGAGCAGTTCTACGTCGACGTCGCCGACATCACCCCGGACATGGTGGACCGCTTCGAGTTCGAGCTCGACACCACCAAGCCGGTCGAGGCGTGGAAGCAGGAGGTCGCCGAGAACCTGGCCCGATACACCGGCGCGGAGTTGTCGGTCTGATGCGGCACGTCGACTGTGTGCGGTGCGGGGTCGAGGTCCTCGTCGAGAAGAACAGCTGGCAGCACACCAGCGTCCAGTGGAACACCGCTCACCCGGAGACCGTCTGTCACGAGTATCGGGACGATCCGTCGTTGACGGTGCGCGGCGCACACGTGGGGCGGTGCTCCGCACTGCGCGAGTCGATCGCCGCGGCCGCCGTTGACGGTCGTATCCCCATCTCCGAGTGACCGCCGGACGGGTAGGCCACGCGCCCAGGTGCGAGGCCCTACCCGTCTGGCCTGCTAGCGGGGCCGGACCTGCACCGTCTGGTTGATCCGCCCGACCGGTCCGGACTCGTCGTGCAGCACGCCCGCGCACATGCCGACACCGTCCGGGCCGTACGAGGTCTCGGCGGAGACGCCGACCCATTCGCCCTCCGGCACCCGGAACAGGTGCACGGTGAGGTCGGTGTTCAGGTAGGTCCACTCACTGGGGTGCAGCTTCGCGCCGACGCCGTTGGCGACGTCCGCGACGGTGAAGAGCCGCTGGATCGGGGTGAGCGGTTCGCCCTCCACCAGTGCGGGATTCGGGCGGGCCCAGACCTGACCGGGGCCCTCGCAACCGATCTCCGCCAGCCACTGCCAGTCCAGGCTGGCGACGAATCCGGTGCCCCAGAACCGGCCCTCCATCTCGATGGTGTGCGACTGCGACAGCGGGGCCAACGCGGGATCCGCCGCGTGTTGGACCGGGGTGGTGTCCGCGGTCTGCATGCGCCATCCGGTGCCGCGAGCGACCGCGCGCTCGGAGCCGTCGGGGCCTGCGGCCCACAGCTCCGCCACCACCAGCTCGACCCGCTTGCCTGGGCGCTCCACCCAGGACCGCACCTCGATCTCGCTCAGCGGAACCGGGCCGAGGATCTCGATCACCACGCGGGTGAGCCGGGAGTCGGGGCGCTGCTGGCAGCGCTCGAGCGCACGGACAAGGAGCGCGGAGGGCGGCGCGCCGTGCTGCATGGTGTCGGCCCAGGTGCTCACGGTCAGGGCGGTGGTGGCGAATCGCTCGACACCGGCCTCGGTCGACCCCAGCGGAACGTAGTAGGCCTGATCACTCACTCGACGATCTCCTCGAACTTCTGCACTTCATCTGCCGGGCTCTCCGGCCACCCGGGATAGGGCGGCGGCGTGCCGCCGAACGCGGGGCAGCGCACCTTATGATCGCACCAGTTGCACAGCCGCCCCGGATTCGGCCGGAAGTCGCCGGTGGCTCCGGCCGCGAGAATGGCCTTCCAGATCGCGGACAGGGTCCGCTCGAAGCGCAGCAGCTCGGCCTCGTCCGGGGCGTAGGTGAGGATCTCGGCGTCGGCCAGGTAGATCAACCGGAGCTGCGCGGGCACGATCCCTCGGGTGCGCAACAGCACCAGCGCATAGAACTTCATCTGGAACAGTGCCTTGGACTCGCTCATCTCCCGCGGAGCCCTGCCGGTCTTGTAGTCCACGACGCGGACGTGGCCGTTCGGGGCGACGTCGATCCGATCCACGAACCCCCGCAGCAGTACCCCGTTGTCGAGCTCGGTCTCCACCCGCAGCTCGCACGATTCCGGGCTGAACCGGGTGGGGTCCTCGAGCCGGTAGTAGCCCTCGATCAGCGTGCGCGCCTCGGCCAGGAACGCGACCCGCTCCTCGGCGGGGACGGTGTCGGCGATCTCGGGGGAGTCGGCGAGCAGTTGCTCCCACGCAGGGTCGACAAGAGACACCGCGCGGTCGGGGACCCGCTCCTGGGCGGGCAGTCCGTACAGCGACTCCAGCGCCGCGTGCACCACCGTCCCCTTCAGCTGGGCCTTCGACGGCACCTCCGGTATCCGGTCAACGGCGCGGAAGCGGTACAGCAGCGGGCACTGCTTGAAGTCGCCCGCCCGCGACGGGGACAGGGCGGGCCGGGAGCGCGGGGTCACGGTCCCCGCGTCGGCGGCGTCGGATGACTCGGCGGGGGGCGTCGACACGGGAGAGCTCACACCTGGCAGGGTATGCGGCGGGTCCGACACCGCTGTCGGGGCCGGCGCGTGGGTCGCCGGGAATGCTGAATACGAGGAGAACTGAGTCGTGGCTGGGCAAGACGTGAGCGCACGCGAGAAGCGACCGACCGGACCGTTTCGGGAGGGCGACCGCGTTCAGCTCACCGACGCGAAGGCGCGCAAGTACACGGTGGTCCTCGAGGCGGGCAAGGAGTTCCACACCCATCGCGGCGGGATCGTGCACAACGACCTGATCGGTGCCCCCGAAGGCAGCGTCGTCACCTCCACGAACGGGACCCCCTACCTGGCGCTGCGGCCGCTGCTCGTCGACTACGTGCTCTCTATGCCGCGCGGCGCGCAGGTGATCTACCCGAAGGACGCCGCGCAGATCGTGCACGAGGGTGACGTGTTCCCCGGGGCGCGGGTGCTCGAGGCGGGAGCCGGCTCGGGCGCGCTGACCTGTTCGCTGCTGCGGGCGGTCGGGCCCGAGGGCAAGGTCATCTCGTACGAGGTGCGCGACGATCACGCCGAGCACGCGGTCCGCAACGTCGAGACCTTCTTCGGCGGCCGCCCCGACAACTGGGAGCTCACAGTCGCGGACCTGGCGGACTTCGACGCCGAGGCGAACGGCGGTCCGGTCGATCGGGTGATCCTGGACATGCTGGCGCCATGGGAGACGCTGCCGGCGGTGTCGAAGGCGTTGGTGCCGGGCGGCGTGCTGATCGTCTACGTCGCGACGGTGACCCAGCTGTCCCGGGTGGTCGAGGCGCTGCGCGAGCAGGAGTGCTGGACCGAGCCGAGGTCCTGGGAGTCGATCGTGCGCGGGTGGCACGTGGTCGGCCTCGCCGTGCGTCCGGAACACCGGATGCAGGGGCACACCGCGTTCCTGGTCAGCGCGCGCAAGCTGGCCGAGGGCACCGTCACCCCGAAGCCGCAGCGCCGCGCGGGCAAGGACAAGAAGGTCTAGAGGGCGCTACGCGCCCGTGAGTGATTTGTACCCCAATCGGGGTGCAGATCACTCACGGGCGGCGAAGCCGCGAATCACTTCACGCAGGTGAGCTTGCCCATCGAGAAGATGGTGCACGCGGCATCCTCCGAGATGACCCACTTGCCGTCGACCTGATCGAAGACCACCTCGGAGGCGGCGCCGCCGTGCGGGCCCGCGATGGTCGTGGTGGCCGAGACGGTGTCCTCGTCGACCGCCGTCACCTTGGTCACCTCCGCGGTCAGCGGGTAGCCGCGCAGCACCCCGTTGAACTGCTCGAGCACCGCCGCCTGGCTGCTACCGTCCTCGACGAGCGCGACCTTCTCGGTGGTGCCGACGGCCGGGTCGAAGAAGGTCACCAGGGTCGCCTGCAGCTCCGCGGCGGTCGGGGTCGCGGCGGCCGCGGCGCTGGCGCTGGTGCTGGCGGCCGCGGCGGAGGTGGTGGCGTCCGAGGCGCCGGTCGAGTCGTCCGAGCTGCAGGAGGCGACTCCGACGGCCATGGCGAGGGTTCCGACGGCGATGAGGGACTTGCGAATGATCACGAGTGAGGCCTTTCTGGTTGGCCAGGGTGCCAGTTAGTCAGGTAAGGCTAACATCAGAGATGGTGCCCGTGAGTCGGCTCGCCGTCCCACACTGTGCGACGCCGACGGTCCGTGTCCGCCTGTCGGTCCGCAGTTTTGGTACAGCGGCTGTAGCGTTGATAGATCGTCACTGGGAGGAGTCGCACATGAGCGCAACAGAGAATCCGGACTCGTTCGCCGCCCGGGCCGAGCTCGAGGCGCTACGTCTGGAAGCCGCTGGTCTTCGCCGCCAGCTCGCCCAGTCGCCCGAGCAGGTACGAGAGCTCGAGTCCCGTGTCGACTCACTGTCGATCCGAAACTCCAAACTGATGGACACGCTCAAGGAAGCCCGTCAGCAGTTGATCGCGCTCCGCGAGGAGGTCGACCGTCTCGGTCAGCCGCCGAGCGGGTACGGCGTGCTCATCTCGACCCACGAGGATCAGACGGTCGACGTGTTCACCTCCGGTCGCAAGATGCGGCTGACGTGCTCGCCGAATATCGACACCGAGACGCTCCGGCCCGGGCAGACCGTTCGCCTGAACGAGGCGCTGACCATCGTCGAGGCAGGCGCCTTCGAACGGGTCGGGGAGATCTGCAGCCTCCGCGAGATCCTCGACGACGGGGAGCGGGCTCTGGTGGTCGGGCACGCCGACGAGGAGCGCGTGGTCTGGCTCGCACATCCGCTCGCGCTCGCCGCGTCCGATGCGACGATCCATCCCGACGACGAGGACATCGACTCGCCGTCGCGCAAGCTGCGGCCGGGCGATTCCCTGCTGGTCGATTCGAAGGCGGGCTACGCCTTCGAGCGCATCCCCAAGGCGGAGGTCGAGGACCTCGTGCTCGAGGAGGTGCCCGACGTCGACTACGGCGACATCGGTGGCCTCGGGCGGCAGATCGAGCAGATCCGCGACGCCGTCGAATTGCCGTTCCTGCACAAGGACCTGTTCCACGAATACGCGCTGCGCCCGCCGAAGGGCGTGCTGCTGTACGGCCCTCCCGGCTGCGGCAAGACGCTCATCGCCAAGGCCGTCGCCAACTCGCTGGCCAAGAAGATCGCCGAGGCACGGGGCCAGGACGCCAAGGACGCCAAGTCCTACTTCCTGAACATCAAGGGCCCGGAGCTGTTGAACAAGTTCGTCGGCGAGACCGAGCGGCACATCCGGATGATCTTCCAGCGGGCCCGTGAGAAGGCCTCCGAGGGCACCCCGGTGATCGTGTTCTTCGACGAGATGGACTCGATCTTCCGGACCCGTGGGTCGGGCGTCTCGTCCGACGTGGAGACGACCGTCGTCCCGCAGCTGCTCAGCGAGATCGACGGCGTGGAGGGACTCGAGAACGTCATCGTCATCGGCGCGTCGAACCGCGAGGACATGATCGACCCCGCGATCCTGCGGCCCGGCCGGCTCGATGTGAAGATCAAGATCGAGCGTCCGGACGCGGAGTCGGCGCAGGACATCTTCTCGAAGTACCTGACCGAGCACCTGCCGGTCAACGCCGACGATCTGGCCGAGTTCGGCGGGGACCGGGCGGCCTGCATCAAGACCATGATCGAACGTGTCGTGGACCGGATGTACGCCGAGAGCGACGACAACCGATTCCTCGAGGTGACGTACGCGAACGGCGACAAGGAGGTCCTGTACTTCAAGGACTTCAACTCGGGCGCGATGATCCAGAACATCGTGGACCGGTCGAAGAAGTACGCCATCAAGTCGGTGCTCGAGACGGGGGCGCCCGGACTTCGGGTGCAGCACCTCTTCGATTCGATCGTCGACGAGTTCTCCGAGAACGAGGACCTGCCCAACACCACCAATCCCGATGACTGGGCACGTATCTCGGGTAAGAAGGGCGAGCGGATCGTCTACATCCGCACCCTGGTCACCGGCAAGAACGCCAGTGCCAGCCGCGCCATCGACACCGAGTCCAACACCGGCCAGTACCTGTAGCACCACTCCGATCGGGCCGGGCACCTCCATTCGTGGGTGCCCGGCCCGATCGGCGTCGTGGCACGGACCGGAGACCGGCTAGGCGAAGTAGTCGGCGAGCAGCGCCCTGGTGTCGGGGACGAACGCCCATGACGGGTCGGCGAGATGCGCGCGCAGCTCCGCGTCGGTCCACCACCAACCGTCGACGATCTCGCTCGCCTGGTGGACGATGGGGCCGTCGTAGCGCCCCTCGAAGGCAAACAGGTGGCATCGCAACGGTTTACCGTCCCATCGGCCGTCCCACCTGACCCGGGCGATGGGGGACAGCTCGATCCCGGTGACGCCGAGTTCCTCGGCGAGCTCGCGGACCGCGGTCTCGCCGGGACTCTCACCGGGATCGACCACCCCGCCCGCGAGACAGTCGTGCATGCCGCCGAAGACCGCCTTGTCGGGGGAGCGGCGGTGCACGTAGACCCGGCTGCCGTCCATCGAGCGCAGCAGCACTCCCGCGCTGGCGTGCCACAGACCCTCCGCGTACACCCGCGATCGCGGGGCCGTGCCGGTCACCGACCCCACGGCGTCGTAGACCGTCACCACCTCGTCGGGTGCGGCGGGGTCGCCAGGCGGCGACGATGGGCGCTGATCCATGCGCCCATCGTTCCACGTGGCGATAGGCTGACCACGTGCCCCTTCCGCGCAGGCTCGCCGAGTTCAACAAGGTGGTCACCAATCGCGTCGGCAGGCTCGTCGCCGGCTGGTTGCCCGGCTACGCCATCGTGCTGCACCGCGGCCGCCGATCGGGTCGCTTGTACAAGACGCCGGTCAACGTGTTCCGGCGCGGCGACGGATACCGGTTCGCGCTGACGTACGGCCCCGACAGCGACTGGGTGCGGAACGTGCTGGCGGCCGGGCATGTCGACATCACGACCCGAGGTCGGCTGGTCTCCCTGATCGAGCCCAGGCTCGTCACCGATCCGTCAGCGGACTGGGCTCCTCGCGGAGTCCGCTTCGTGCTCCGCCGGGTCGGTGCCGACAGCTACCTGCAATGCCGGATCGACCGCTGACGCCGTCGGTGTTCCCGGGCGGGAGCGCCTGACGGGGCTATCTCCTGCGAGCAGGAGATAGCTTCGGTGCCAGAGCCATTCGACGGGGCCGCGATCGAACCGGCGCAGCCACAGGTGTGCGGCGGCGATCACCACCGCGCTGACGCCGAGGTAGATGGCGACGGTCGCGGGCACGCGGGCGTCGGGCGACAGGCGCGCCGCCAGGCCGAGACCCCAGCCGTAGCAGAGCGCCGACGCGACGAGGTTCTGGAGGACATAGCAGCTCAGCGCCGTTCGCCCGACGCCCGCGAGCCTGCTGCCGCAGAACCCGATGCGAGTTCGGCGACAGTAGAACTCGGCGACCAGTGCGAGCAGTCCCAGCGAGACGATCGGCGCGGTCCCGTATCGGGTGAACAGCAGGCTCTCCTCACCGGCGAGGATCCCCGTCAGCAGGTCGACGGGCAGTGCGACTCCGAGTCCGAGGACCATCAGGCGGCGCCGGATCGCGGCCCCGGAGGGCGCCAGTACGCCCGCTCGAAACAGCCTGGCGCCGAGCAGGAACAACGCGATCGACAGCGCGAAGATGAAGATCGGCTCGATGCGGAACAACACCACGTTCTCGATCCGGAAGAGGACGAGGTCCCACCATGATCCGTCCGCGTACGGGTTCGGGTCGAGCGGCGGGGGAGCGGGTCGCGCCGGCTCGGCCGCCAACGCGAGGGTGCCGAGCGTGAGCAGCCCCAGATGGATCGCCGCGGCCCAGAGCATCCAACGACGCTGTGCGCGTTCGCTGCTCGCGAGTACGAACGCGACGACCAGGCCGGTGACGGCGTACCCCATGAGCACGTCGAACTCGACGACGAGGAGGTAGTGCACGATGCCGTCCACGAACAGCAGCGCCGCGCGCCACGGGTACCCACCGGGCCACGGCCTGCCCGCCCGAGCGGCGGAGCGCTGCTGGATGGCGAGCCCGATCCCGAACATCAGCGTGAGCAGCCCGAGGAACTTGCCCTGGGCCAGCTGCTGGAGCACCCTCTCGATCCACCCCCAGCCGCCCGCGGCGGCCGCGGTGCGGTTCAGATAGCCGACCAATCCCTCGGGATTGGTGAAGATCCAGATGTTGGTCGCCAACGTTCCGAGGATCGCGATGCCACGGAGTACGTCCAGGCTGTGGAAACGGGGAGTGGGTTCGGGCATGAGGCAAGGGTGCCCGGAAACCAGGGTGGGGGAGTCCGTCGAAGGGATGATTCGAGGGATGACAACCGGTTCGGCATCCTGCCGTGACCTGCACTTTCCCGGGATAATGTCATAACGCAGCTTATCGGCGTTTAAGCCGAGGGAGCGTCGGTCTGACACCGAACGATCTAGGGCTGCCTCGAGAGAGGGGCGGGTTCGGCCCGGGTGTGTTTCGATCCGAGGATGGGTGGCAGACAACGGCCGAGCGCAGGCCTGAACATCCGGGTCGCAGTTGCGCAGCCGACGACCGTGCTCGGCGACCTCTCGGGCAATGTCGCCGCACACGCGGCGGCGGTGGATAGTGCTGCCGCCGATCTGGTCGTCTTCCCGGAGATGTCGTTGAGCGGATATGCGATGGACGCGCAGGCAGTCGATCCGGAGGACCCGCGCCTCCTCCCGCTGATGGCGGCATGCCGGCGAACGGGCGCCATCGCCTTGGCAGGCGCTCCGGTCCACACCGGCGGCGGGGGCCGGGGCATCGGGGTGCTCGCCGTGTCCGGCGTCGGAGTCACCGTCGCCTACATCAAGATGTCCCTCGCCGAGGAGGAGGCAAGACATTTCGAGCCCGGGCGCGGCCCGGCGAGCCTCGAGGTGAGGGGCCTGCGGGTGGGCATCGGGGTGTGCAAGGACACCCGAATCGATCATCACCTCGACCGAACCGCTGCGCTCGGCATCGATCTGTACGTCGCGGGTCTCGTCCATGCACCGGACGAACTCGCCGAGTTCGATGTCCGAGCCCGGAGGATCGCGACGGCATACGACCTGCCGGTCGCATTTGCGGGGTTCGCCGGACCGACAGGGGGTGGTTTCGCGAGAACCTGCGGCGGCTCAGGAGTCTGGGATTGCGCGGGAACGGTGGTGCGGCAGCTCGGATCCGAACCGGGTGCGGTCGCCTCCGTGGAGCTGTGACCCCGACCTGAACCACGCCACGGCACCGCCAAGTGGGAACGGTCGAAAGATCGAGCGCGCCGACGATCTAGGCTCGGGGGCATGCAGCGCATCATCGGTATCGAGGTCGAGTACGGGATTTCCTCCCCGACGGAACCGACCGCGAACCCCATCCTGACCTCGACCCAGGCGGTACTGGCCTACGCGGCGGCCGCCGGTGTGCCGCGCGCCAAGCGCACCCGCTGGGACTACGAGGTGGAATCGCCGCTGCGCGACGCAAGGGGATTCGATCTCGGCCGCTTCAGCGGCCCGGCCCCGGTGATCGATGCCGACGAGGTCGGCGCGGCGAACATGATCCTCACCAACGGCGCCCGGCTGTACGTCGATCACGCCCACCCCGAGTACTCCGCACCCGAATGCACCGACCCGCTGGACGCCGTCGTCTGGGACAAGGCGGGGGAGCGCGTCATGGAGGCGGCCGCGCGGCACGCGTCCAGCGTTCCCGGCGCCCCGCGGCTCCAGCTGTACAAGAACAACGTCGACGGCAAGGGTGCCTCCTACGGAACCCACGAGAACTACCTCTGCTCCCGGGAGACCCCGTTCTCGGCGATCATCGCCGGACTGACGCCGTTCTTCGCCTCCCGGCAGGTGATCTGCGGTTCCGGGCGCGTCGGCCTCGGCCAGTCCGGCGACGAGTCCGGGTTCCAGCTCTCCCAGCGTGCGGATTACATCGAGGTCGAGGTCGGTCTCGAGACCACCCTCAAGCGCGGCATCATCAACACCCGCGACGAGCCACACGCCGACGCCGACAAGTACCGGCGCCTGCACGTGATCATCGGCGACGCGAACCTCGCGGAGTGGTCCACCTACCTCAAGGTCGGCACCACCGCGCTGGTCCTGGACCTGATCGAGGCGGGCGTCGACCTGTCCGACCTACAGCTCGCCCGCCCGGTCACCGCCGTGCACCTGATCAGTCACGATCCGACCCTGCGACAGACCGTCGCGCTCGCCGACGGTCGTGAGCTGACCGGTCTTGCGCTGCAGCGGATCTACCACGAGCGGTGCGCGGCGTTCGCCGAACGCCAGGGCAACGACGATCCGCGGGTGGCGGACCTGCTCGACAAGTGGGCGGCCGTCCTCGACATGCTCGAGCGGGACCCGATGGAGTGCGCGCACCTGCTGGACTGGGTGGCAAAGCTCCGGCTGTTCGAGGGCTTCCGCCAGCGAGAGGGCCTGTCCTGGTCGGCGCCCAAGCTGCACATGCTGGACCTGCAGTACTCGGACGTCCGTCTCGACAAGGGGCTGTACAACCGCCTGGTCGCCCGCGGTTCGATGGAACGGCTCGTCACCGAGCAGCAGGTGCTGGACGCGATCCGGAACCCTCCGACGGACACCAGGGCGTATTTCCGGGGCGAGTGCCTGCGCAGGTTCGGGGCCGACATCGCCGCGGCCAGTTGGGACTCCGTCATCTTCGACCTTGGCGGCGACTCCCTCGTCCGGATTCCCACCCTTGAGCCGTTGCGCGGCAGCAAGGCGCACGTGGGCAAACTGCTCGAGTCCGTGGATTCCGCCGCTGACCTGGTCGATCAGCTCACCAGCTGAGACGGCCGCACGCGACACGCTCGTCCACCACCTCAGGGTGCCTCGCACTCGGTAGGGTAGGGGTCCGTGCACGAGCGCACACTGGTTGTGGCGGTAATTGTGCAAGAGCTAAGAGGAGGTCGGCGGCTATGGCGCAGGAGCAGACCAAGCGCAGTGGCGGTGGCGACGACGACGACGCCCAGATCGGCGAAGGTGCCGCGGGGCAGGAACGTCGGGAGAAGCTCGCCGAGGACACCGACGACCTCCTCGACGAGATCGACGACGTTCTCGAGGAGAACGCCGAGGACTTCGTGCGCGCGTACGTGCAAAAGGGCGGCCAGTGACGGCGGATCATCAGCGGTCCGTGGCCGGGGGAGAGCGGCTGCACTTCGGTTCGCAGCTGTCCTCGTTCTCCGACCACCTCCGCAAGCATGCGCCGGAACTGTTGCCGGAGAACCGGATCGACCTCGGTCGTCAGCGCGCCGGAAGGGGTGACTCGATGGATGCTGCGGACATCGCTCCGCACGGCACCACGATCGTCGCGCTGACCTTTGCCGGTGGTGTGCTGATCGCCGGTGATCGCCGGGCGACCATGGGGAACCTGATCGCCAGCCGGGACGTGGAGAAGGTGTACGTCACCGACGACTACTCGGCGGCCGGGATCGCGGGCACCGCGGGCGTGGCGATCGAGTTGGTGCGGTTGTTCGCCGTCGAACTCGAGCACTACGAGAAGATCGAGGGCGTTCCCCTGACCTTCGACGGCAAGGCCAACCGGCTCTCGTCGATGGTCCGTGGCAACCTCCCGGCGGCGATGCAGGGGCTCGCCGTCGTGCCGCTGCTCGTCGGCTTCGACCTGGACTCGGCCACGCCCGAGAAGGCCGGCCGGATCGTGTCCTACGACGTGGTCGGCGGACGCTACGAGGAGCGCGCCGGATACCACGCGGTCGGTTCCGGATCGCTGTTCGCGAAGTCCGCGCTCAAGAAGCTGTTCGATCCGAAGGCGGACGAGGAGCACGCACTGCGGGCCGCGATCGAATCCCTCTACGACGCCGCGGACGACGACTCGGCCACCGGCGGGCCCGACGTGAGCCGGGGGATCTATCCGACCGCGGTTGTGATCACCTCGGCAGGCGCCGTCACCGTTCCCCAGGAACGGACGTCCACGCTCGCCAAGGCGGTCATCGCCGAGCGCACCGAGGAAGCGGGTGAGAACGCATGACGTTGCCGTATTACGCCTCCGCCGAGCAGATCATGCGAGATCGCTCGGAGTTGGCGCGCAAGGGAATCGCCAGGGGCCGCAGCGTCATCGTGCTGACCTACGCGCACGGCGTGCTGTTCGTGGCGGAGAACCCGTCGACCGCGCTGCACAAGGTGAGCGAGCTGTACGACCGGCTCGGGTTCGCCGCCGTCGGCAAGTACAACGAGTTCGAGAACCTGCGACGGGCCGGCATCGTGCACGCCGACATGCGCGGCTACTCGTACGACCGCCGCGACGTCACCGGCCGCTCGCTGGCCAACGCGTACGCGCAGACCCTCGGCACCATCTTCACCGAGCAGCCCAAGCCGTACGAGGTGGAGATCTGCGTCGCCGAGGTGGGCCGCGTCGAGCAGCCGAAGCATGCGCAGCTCTACCGCATCACCTATGACGGGTCGATCGTGGACGAGAAGCACTTCGTGGTGATGGGCGGCGCGACCGAACCGATCAGCACCGAGCTCAAGGCGTCGTACAAGCCAGATCTCGAGCTCGGCCCCGCGGTCGAGGTCGCGGTGAACGCACTGCGGGTCGGCACCGGCATCCCCGGAAACGGCGATGCCGAACCGCGCGCCATCGGTGTCGAGGCACTGGAGGTCGCGGTCCTCGACCAGACCCGCCCGCGCCGGGCGTTCAAGCGCATCACGGGCGCGGCGCTGGCCGGGTTCCTGCCCGCCAACATGGTCGGCGGGTCGGGGCAGGCGAAGGAACCCGAGACCACGTCGGACAACGGCGAGGACTCCGGTTCCGGCGAGAACGGGACCGACAAGGCCTGAGCGGCTCTACCGGTACGTCACCGGTAGAGCCGCAACGCCAGCGGCCTACTGGTGAACCGGAAAAGGCGGCCCCGTCCGACCACCTCGCCGTCGGTGGCGAGCGAGACGGGCCGGCCGTGCACCCGGACCTCCAGGTCGGTGACCATGTGGCGTTCGTAGCCGGCCGAGCCGCCCAGGGTGCCGGTCGCGGCGGCCCACAGCAGCCGGGTCCGGGACCAGCGCTGGTCGGCCCGCAGCAGGCGGACGTCGAGAAGTCCGTTGTGCAGCTCCGGTCGCGACATCGGGACCTGGTCAGCAGGCGAATAGCGGCCGTTGCCGACGAAGAGCATCCACACCGCGATCCGGCGGTCGTCGACGGACACCTCGAGGGGCTGTGCCCGCGCGAGGACCCGGACCATCGCGGCTGCGGCCGCCGGCCACTTGCCCATCCGGCGCTCCCAGCGTTCACGCAGCCGGACCGCGTCCGGATAGCCACCGAGGCTCGCGGTGTTGAGGAACAACCTCGGGCTCTGGTCGTCCGCACTGACCTCCGCGACATCCAGCCGGGTCGCGTGGCCGATCGCCACGGCCTCCCGCGTGGCCTCGATGTCCTGAACCCCTGCGTCCCTGGCGAAGTGGTTGAGCGTGCCACCAGGGAACACCGCCAGCGCGAGATCGTCGCGGATCGCAGCCGCTGCGGCGGTCACCACGGTGCCGTCGCCGCCGCACACCCCGAGCGCCCTCGGCCGTTCTCGCGCGATCGCATCGTCGAGCTGGGCCCCGAGGTCACCGTCCGGATCCGCCTCGATGAGCGTGGTCGCGTCCGGCAGGAACTCGGCCAGCTCGGCGGCCGGGTCATCGTCGGCCGTCCCCGATCCGGGGTTGACGAGGATGAGCAGGCCGGCGCCGTTCGGGATCTCGGGCGCCGCCACCGTAGGCCCCAGCGTGGCCGGCTCCTCGGTCCGCACGGCCCACCAACGACGGGTCAGCATGGCGATGCCACCACCGACGGCGGCACCGACGACCACATCGGAGGGCCAGTGCACGCCGATGTGGACCCGGGAGTACGCGACCGCGGCGGCCACCGGCGCGAGCAACGCGGCGGTGGCGGGGGATTCGAGCGCCACACCTGTCACGTAGGCGGCGGCGGACGCCGAATGACCGGACGGGAACGAGGACGAGGTCGGGACCCGCCGCGCCTGCCGGTGCTGCGCCACCCATCCCACGGGCGGACGCCTGCGGGGGAGTAACGGTTTGAGAACGGCATTGGTGAGAGCGCTCGACGCTCCGAGCGCGAGCAGTCCGCGCACCGCCGCGCGCCTCGGGCGGCCGCCGATGGCGAAAAGGCCGGCGGTGATCCCAAACCACAGCACGCCGTGATCGGCCGCTCGACTGAGCGCCCTGAGGCCGCGGTCTGACGCGAGCGGCGCCATCGGCAAGACCCGCTCCGACGTGGTCATCAGTTCAGAGTAGACGCCGCGAAACACCGCAGAGGTATGTATGCGGTGAGCCGGTCCAGGGGCGCCTCGGCGCTGTACTGTCGAAGTGTGCAGCGACGAATCATGGGCATTGAGACCGAGTTCGGTGTGACGTGCACCTTTCACGGCCACAGGAGGCTGAGCCCCGACGAGGTGGCTCGCTACCTGTTCCGTCGCGTGGTGTCCTGGGGCCGCAGCTCCAACGTCTTCCTCCGCAACGGCGCGCGCCTCTATCTCGACGTGGGCTCGCACCCCGAGTACGCCACCGCCGAGTGCGACAGCCTGGCGCAGCTGGTCACCCACGACCGGGCGGGCGAGCGGGTGCTCGAGGACCTGCTGATCGACGCGGAGGAGCGGCTCGCCGAGGAGGGCATCGGCGGCGACATCTACCTGTTCAAGAACAACACCGACTCGGCGGGCAACTCGTACGGCTGCCACGAGAACTTCCTCGTGGTGCGGGCGGGCGAGTTCTCGCGGATCTCCGACGTGCTGCTTCCGTTCCTGGTCACCCGGCAGCTGATCTGCGGCGCGGGCAAGGTCCTGCAGACACCCAAGGCGGCGACCTTCTGCCTCTCGCAGCGCGCGGAACACATCTGGGAGGGCGTCTCCTCCGCAACCACCCGCTCCCGGCCGATCATCAACACCCGCGACGAGCCGCACGCGGACGCGGAGAAGTACCGGCGCCTGCACGTGATCGTCGGTGACTCGAACATGTCGGAGACCACCACCATGCTCAAGGTGGGCACGGCGGCGCTGGTGCTGGAGATGATCGAGGCGGGCGTCTCGTTCCGCGACTTCGCACTCGACAACCCGATCCGGGCCATCCGCGAGGTGAGCCACGACATGACCGGCAAGCGCCCGGTCCGGCTGGCCGGGGGACGCCAGGCCAGCGCCCTCGACATCCAGCGCGAGTACTACGCCCGCGCGGTCGAACACCTCAAGACCCGCGAGCACGACCCGCAGGTCGACCAGGTGGTCGAGTTGTGGGGACGCACCCTCGATGCCGTCGAGTCCCAGGACTTCGCGAAGGTCGACACCGAGATCGACTGGGTGATCAAGCGCAAGCTGTTCCAGCGCTACCAGGACAAGCACAACCTCGAACTGTCGGACCCGAAGATCGCCCAGCTCGACCTGGCGTACCACGACATCAAGCGCGGCCGCGGCGTCTTCGACCTGCTGCAGCGCAAGGGGCTCGCCAAGCGTGTCACCGAGGACGAGCAGATCGACGAGGCCGTCAACACGCCGCCGCAGACGACGAGGGCGAAGCTGCGCGGCGAGTTCATCTCGGCGGCCCAGGACGCCGGCCGCGACTTCACCGTGGACTGGGTGCACCTCAAGCTCAACGATCAGGCGCAGCGCACGGTGCTCTGCAAGGACCCGTTCCGGTCGGTCGATGAGCGCGTCGAACGCCTCATCGCATCGATGTGAGTGCCGGGCGGTCAGCGATCTGGCACTAGGCTGCTGAGCCGTGGCGATCACCAAAGTCGAGCGGTTGATGAACCTGGTCATCTGTCTGCTCTCAACCCGGCAGTTCCTGACCGCCGAGAAGATCCGGCACAGCGTGGCGGGCTACGACGAATCGGCCAGCTATGAGGCCTTCAGCCGGATGTTCGAGCGAGACAAGAACGAACTCCGCGACCTCGGCGTGCCGCTCGAGACCGGCCAGGCCTCGCGCTTCGGCACGGTGGAGGGCTACCGGATCAACCGGGACGCTTACGAGCTGCCCGACATCGATCTGAGCAGCGAGGAGGCCGCCGCCGTCGCGATCGCGGTGCAACTCTGGGAGTCGCCCGAACTGAGCTCCGCGGCCCAGGGGGCGCTGCTGAAGCTGCGGGCGGCCGGTGTGGTGGTCGACCAGGACTCCGCGTCGGCGATCATCACCGCCCTTCCTGCCCGGTCGAGGGGATCCGAGCCTGCGCTCGAGAAGTTGCTGGCCGCCGTCGACTCCGGACAGAGCGTCCGGTTCGAGCACCGATCGGCCCGCAACGAGCCCCTGCGCACCCGCACCGTGCAGCCGTGGGGTGTGGTGACCCACGCCGGCCGCTGGTACCTCGTCGGGCACGACACCGACCGGGACGCCACCCGTACGTTCCGGCTGTCCCGGATCGGCGACGAGGTCACCGCGTTCGGCCCGGTGAACTCGGTGCACAAGCCCGACGGTGTCGACCTGCGCGAGATCGTGGACCGGATCGTGGGCTCGGGTGGGGTCACCGGCATCGCCACCGTCTGGGTCGCGGACGGTCGCGCCCAGGAACTGCGGCGGCTCGGCCGTGCGGCGGCGGACCGGAGCGTCGGGGGGAGGCCGGGGACGATGCTCGAGGTCCCGGTGCGGTCCTGGGACTGGGTCGCCAGGCTGATC
Source organism: Rhodococcus sp. UNC363MFTsu5.1 (assembly GCF_000686785.1). Taxonomy (NCBI): domain Bacteria; kingdom Bacillati; phylum Actinomycetota; class Actinomycetes; order Mycobacteriales; family Nocardiaceae; genus Rhodococcus; species Rhodococcus sp. UNC363MFTsu5.1. The sequence goes on along the minus strand of NZ_JMLO01000013.1, from coordinate 144,341 downwards.
GCGGGCTATGGGGAGGACGCGCTGGTGTTCGAGCCCGCGGAACTGAAGGAGGACGTCCTGGACAAGCTGCGCTCGGCGCTGTCGACGTCCGCGAGCGAGGGGGGCCGATGAGTCAGAAGCTCTCGTCCCGGCTGGCCCGGCTGCTGAACATGGTCCCGTACTTCATCGCCAATCCCGGGATGAGCGCCGCGGAGGCGGCGGCGGAACTGGGAGTGAGCACCGCCCAGCTGATGGACGATCTGAACCAGTTGTGGATGTGTGGGCTGCCCGGATACGGTCCCGGCGACCTCATCGACCTCTCGTTCTCGGAGGAGAGCATCGAGGTGACGTTCTCGGCAGGCATCGACCGGCCGCTGCGGCTGACCTCGACGGAGGCGACCGCGCTCCTGGTGGCGCTGCGCTCGCTGGTGGAGATGCCGGGCACCGCGGACCCCTCGGCCGTGCAGGGTGCGATCGCCAAGATCGAATCGGCGGCAGGCGTCGCCGCGGGTGGGTCCGTCGCCGGGGTGGCGGACCAGCGCGAGCAGGCGGAGGACCCGGTGGCGGCGACCGTGCGCTCCGCGGTGCGCAGGGGCATGGCACTGGAGCTGACCTACTTCTCCGCTTCGCGGGACGCGGTGTCGCAACGGGTGGTGGACCCGGTGCGCATCGTGCTCGTCGACAACCACAGCTACCTGCAGGCGTGGTGCAGGCAGGCCGCCGGAGTCCGGCTGTTCCGGTTCGACCGGATCGACGCGGCGGTCGAACTCGACGAGCCCGCCGCCGCACCCGAGGCCGCACTCGAGGACGGCCGATCGATGGACCTGTTCCACGACGACCCGACGCTTCCGCAGGCCCGGCTGCTGATCGGGCCGGAACACGCCTGGGTGATGGACTACTACCCGATGACCGACGTCGCCGTCGCGGCGGACGGCTCGATCGAGGCGTCGATGCGATACGGCTCGCAGGACTGGATGACCCGGCTGATGGTGGGGTTCGGTCCCGGCGTGCGTGTGCTCGGCCCTGACGATCTGGCGGCGTCCGTGCGAAACCGTGCACAGGCCGCGCTTGCCGCCTATGGTGAGGCCTCGACTGCTGACTGACCCGCACTCTCCGCGGGGGGCCTGACCGCTCTGGTCCGGTAGCATCGAATCATCTGATACCTGGAGGTAAAAATGGGAGCCATGAGCCCCTGGCACTGGGCCATTGTGGCGCTTGTCGTCGTCATCCTGTTCGGTTCGAAGAAGCTGCCCGACGCCGCGCGCGGCCTGGGACGGTCGCTGCGGATCTTCAAGAGCGAGGTCAAGGAGATGCAGAACGACGGTGCCGCCACCGCCGCTCCGGCACCCGCCGCCCCGCCTGCCGAGCTGCCCACCGCGGCGCCGGTCGCCGATCCGACGCAGTCCGCGGTCACTCACACCGAGCCCCGGACTTCCTAGTCCCGATTCCGACGGTCCCGGGGCTGCATATCGCGCCCCGGGCCGACTGCTGACCAGAACCAGGGCCCACTGTGCGCATCCCATTCGACCCGCGGCGGAGCAAACGCAGGGTCAATCCAGACGGCAGCATGTCGCTGACCGACCACCTGTACGAGCTGCGGACCAGGTTGCTCCTGTCGATTCTCGCCGTGCTGATCACCACCGCGTTCGGCTTCTTCTGGTACTCGCACGAGATCTTCGGCATCCAGAGCCTCGGCGACCTGATGCTGGGGCCGTACTGCTCGCTGCCTCAGGCGAATCGCGCCGAGCTCACCAGCGACGGCGCCTGCCGGCTGCTGGCCACCGGGCCGTTCGAACAGTTCATGCTCCGGTTCAAGGTGGCATTCACGGCAGGCATCGTGCTCGCCTGCCCGGTCTGGCTGTACCAGCTCTGGGCGTTCATCACGCCCGGGCTGTACGCCAAGGAACGCCGGTACGCGATCGGTTTCGTCGCCGGCGGCGCGGCGCTGTTCGTCTCGGGCGCGGTCCTCGCCTATGTGGTGGTCTCGAAGGCGCTGCACTTCCTGCTCACCATCGGCGGCGACGTCCAGGTGACCGCGCTGAGTGGCTCCGAGTACTTCGGCTTCGTGATCAATCTGATCATCATCTTCGGTGTCAGCTTCGAGATCCCGCTGCTGATCGTGGCGCTCAACGCCGTCGGCGTGCTCAGTTACGACAAGCTCAAGGCCTGGCGCCGCGGCATCATCATGGGCCTGTTCGTGTTCGCCGCGATCGCGACCCCCGGCCAGGACCCGTTCTCGATGCTCGCGCTTGCGGCCGCACTGACCGTGCTCGTCGAGTTCTCCATCCAGATCGCGCGCCTGAACGACAAGCGCAAGGCCCGCAAGCAGGAGGAGGGTTGGGGCGCGCTCGACGACGACGAGGCGTCGACCATCACCGGTACGACACCGCTCGACGACGCGTCGACGATCTCCGGTGCGACGCCGCTCAAGGACCTGTCAGACACCCTCTGACGTACCCGCCACGACGCACGGGCTGCCCCCGCCACCGCCATTCGATGGTCGGTTCGAGGGCAGCCCGTCGTCGTTGGACGGACCCGGCCGTCCCGTTGGCTAACCTGGCTGTGTGGAACTCGAGACCTTCGCGGCGCAGCTGAGCTTTCCGCTCGATCCCTTCCAGAAGGAGGCCTGCCGGGCGCTGGAGGCGGGGCACGGGGTGCTGGTGTGTGCGCCGACGGGCGCGGGCAAGACGGTGATCGGCGAGTTCGCGGTGCACCTCGCCCTCACCTCGGGGCGAAAGTGCTTCTACACCACCCCGATCAAGGCGCTGAGCAACCAGAAGTACTCCGATCTGGTCGACAGGTACGGCAAGTCCTCCGTCGGGCTGCTCACCGGCGACCTGAGCATCAACCCCGAGGCGCCGGTGGTCGTCATGACCACCGAGGTGCTGCGCAACATGCTGTACGCGGACTCCCCGGTGCTGCGCGGGCTCTCGCACGTGGTGATGGACGAGGTGCACTACCTGGCGGACCGGTTCCGCGGCGCCGTGTGGGAGGAGGTCATCCTGCACCTGCCCGAGGAGGTCCGCCTGGTGAGCCTCTCCGCGACCGTCAGCAACGCCGAGGAGTTCGGCGCCTGGATGGAGACCGTGCGCGGAGACACCGAGATCATCGTCGACGAGGTCCGGCCGGTGCCGCTGTGGCAGCACATCATGGTGGGCCGCAGGCTCTTCGACCTGTTCGACCACGATGCGCAGGTGGCGGACAGCAACGCCAAGCTGATCGTCGACCGCGAGCTGGTGCGGCACCTCAAGCAACGCCAGGCGCTGGACCGGGCCGACTCGTGGCAGCCACGCGGCCGCGGTCGCGGTGACCGGGGCGCCTCGAGCAGCAACTTCCGGCCGCTGGCCCGCCCCGAGGTGATCGCGCGCCTCGACGAGGAGGGCCTGCTGCCCGCGATCACGTTCATCTTCAGCCGGGCGGGCTGCGATGCGGCGGTCGCCCAGTGCCTGCGGTCGCGGCTGCGGCTGACCACCGAGGAGCAGGTCGAGGCGATCACCGCGATCATCGACAAGCACACCGGTGAGCTGCCGCGCGCCGACCTGGAGGTGCTCGGCTACTGGGAATGGCGGGAGGCCCTCGAACGGGGCATCGCCGCACACCACGCCGGGATGCTGCCCGCGTTCCGGCACACCGTCGAGGAGCTGTTCGTCAACGGGCTGGTCCGGGCCGTGTTCGCGACCGAGACGCTGGCGCTCGGCATCAACATGCCCGCCAGGACCGTCGTGCTCGAACGTCTGGTCAAGTACAACGGCGAGACCCACGCCGAGCTCACCCCCGGCGAGTACACCCAGCTCACCGGCCGGGCCGGCAGGCGAGGCATCGACGTCGAGGGCCACGCGGTCGTGCTGTGGCAGCCCGGGATCGAGACCACCGAGGTGGCCGGCCTGGCCTCGACCCGTACCTTCCCGCTGCGGAGTTCGTTCCGGCCCGCGTACAACATGTCGATCAACCTCATCGAACGGATGGGAGCGGCGGAGTCACGCTCGCTGCTGGAGCGGTCCTTCGCGCAGTTCCAGGCGGATCGGTCGGTGGTCGGGATCGTCCGCACGATCGAACGCAACCGGGTGGTGCTGGCGGAGCTGAGCGATCAGCTCGGCGGCGCCGACGGCGAGTTCTTCGAGTACGCCCAGCTGCGGGAGCGGGTTCGCGCCCGCGAACGCCAGCTGGAGAAGCAGGGCCGCACGGACCGCAGGCAGGACGCGGTGAGCTCCCTGACGGCACTGCGCCGCGGTGACGTCATCGCGATCCCGGTCGGCCGCCGGTCCGGGCTGGCGGTGGTACTCGAGACCGATTCCGATCCGAACGATCCGCGTCCACTGGTGCTGACCGAGGACAAGTGGGCCGGGCGGATCTCCGCGGCCGACTTCCCGGCACCCGCCAAGTCACTGGGCAGCATGCGGCTACCCCGCCACGTCGACCACCGCACCGCCCGCAGCCGACGGGATCTCGCCTCCGCGTTGCGCAGCACCGGGATCGTGCCGCCGGGCCGATACAGCAAGCGGAAGTCGCCCGCGGCCAGTGATCGCGAGCTGGCGACACTGCGGCGGGCGTTGCGTTCACACCCGTGCCACACCGCGCCGGATCGAGAGCAGCTCAGCCGGATCGGGGAACGGTACAACTCACTGGCCCGCGAAACGGAGACCCTGCGGCAAAAGGTCGCGGCGACGACGAACTCGTTGGCCCGCACCTTCGACCGCATCGTCGCGCTGCTGGCCGAACGCGAGTACATCGAGGAGGAGGGACACGGGATCACCGAGAACGGGCAGCGACTGAGCCGGATCTATTCCGAGAGCGACCTGCTCGTCGCGGAATGTCTGCGAGGCGGCCTGTGGAAGGGCCTCGGACCGGCCGAGCTGGCGGGTGTGGTGTCGACGATGGTCTACGAGTCGCGGCAGGACGGCGACACCGGTGACCGCGGCCCGACCGGACCGTCGCGGCACGCGCTCACCCGGACCTTGCAGGTGTGGAGCGAGCTTCGCGCGGACGAGGTTCGGCACAAGCTGCCGCTCACAAGGGAACCGGATTTCGGCTTCGTCTCGGCGATCTACAAGTGGGCGCGAGGGGAACCGCTGGTGGACGCGCTGCTGGCGGCGGGTGATCGTGGACAGGCGCTCTCGGCAGGCGATTTCGTCCGGTGGTGCAGGCAGGTGATCGATCTCCTGGACCAGGTGCAGTCGACCGCGCCCGACCGCGAGGTGCGCGCCGCCGCGACCAAGGCGGTGCACGCCATCCGGCGGGGTGTCGTGGCCATCGACGCGGCCTGATCGGGCCGAAGGTGATCGGATTCGACGGCTTCTCGGACAGCCACGCCGCTTGACCCCGGGGTGACGAGCCCCGGGGGACTACGGTGTACCTCAACACAACCTTCAGGGGAGGCAACGATGAGTGGCCCGGTCGGACCCAGCCAGCCAGACGAGCACGGGGCGCCAAGCGAGGACCAGCCCGGTGCCGGTGAGCAGTCACCCGCCGAGGCCGCGACCACCGGAGCCGAAACTCCGGAGGCGGCAGGCGAACCGTCGCAGCCGGAGAGCGGGCCGACGCCACAGCAAGGTGGCGACCAGACACAGCAGTTCCAGTGGCCGCAGCAGGCCGGTGCGGAACCGACCCAGGCGTATCCGTCTGCGCAGCAGCCGTATCCGGGTGTCGAGCACCCGCAGGCGCCGCAGCAGTACCCCGGCCAGCAGTACCCACAGCAGCAGCAATGGAGCCAACAGGCCTGGGGCGCACAGCAGCCCGCCCAGCCCCAGCCCGGCGCCCAGCCGCAGTACCCCGCGTACTCCGCTCCGCAGCAGCCGTATCCAGGTCAGCCGCAGTACCCCGGACAGCAGTACCCGGGGCAGCAGCAGTACCCCGCCCAGCCCCCGAGCGACCAGCAGCAGTGGAGCCAACAGGCCTGGGGCGCACAGCAGCCCGGTCAGCCCCAGACCGGCGCCCAGCCGCAGTTCCAGGCCTACAACGCGCAGCAGCAGCAGCAGCAGTATCCCGGCCAGCCCGGTCAGTATCCGCAGGGCGGATATGCCCAGCCCGGTCAGCCGCAGTGGGGCGCACCGGTCGCGGGTCAGCCGGGAGGCGGTTCGTCGAAGCTCCCGCTGTGGATCGCGCTCGGCGTCGGCGCGGTCGTGGTGCTCGGCGTCATCGCCGCGATCGTCGGCATGACGCTGGTCGGCGGCGACACGTTGGACCGGGCCGCGGCCGAGCGGGGCGTCGAGCAGGTGCTGACGGGCTCCTACGGCATCAAGGACGTCGACGACGTGACCTGCCCCGCCGACCAGAAGGTCGAGAAGGGCGAGAGCTTCACCTGCGAGCTGACCGTCGACGGCGAGCCGCAGCAGGTGACCGTGACCTTCACCGACGACTCCGGCACCTACGAGGTGAGTCGGCCGACCAGCAAGTAGGACAGCTCCCTGCTGAGCCCTACAACCCCATTGCGCATCAACATTCTGTTGACAACAGAATGTTGATGCGCTGAGGTGGGGTGGTGTCGTTCGATGATCATGATGATGCTGCCGACCTCGGCCGCGCCCGCGTTGTCGTCGACGAGGCCGGTGCCGCCGGCCTCGCCAGGCGCCCGTGGCAGCATCCCGGCCAGCCGGCGTCCGACGGTGACCTGGTGCGGTTCACCGCCTGGACCGCTCGCGATGCGCGGACCACTGATCCCGCGGTCGTGGGCGCGGGGTTGCGCCTGTTGGCGTCCGCGCGAGCGGAGCTCGACCAATCCGAGGCCGGATTGCTGTTCGCCGCACGGGGAGCCGGGATGACGTGGACGCAGATCGCAGACGCACTCGGGCTGAGTTCGGCGCAGGCCGCCCAGCAGCGGCTCAACCGAGTGCTCACGCGAGTGACCGGCCCGGACACGGAGTCCTGACCGTGCTGGTTCCGCTGAGCCGAGCCGATGAGCGGTCCGGCGCCAAGGCCGCCACCCTTGCCAGGCTGGCGCGCGAGGGATTTCGGGTGCCTGCCGGGTTCGTGATCGAGGACGCGCTCGGTGACGACAGCTGGGCCGGGGAACTCGAGACCGCCCTGCCCGAGTTGGGGAGCGGAGCGTTCGCGGTGCGCTCCTCCGCGCTCGTGGAGGACGGTGTCCATGCGTCGTTCGCCGGCCAGTTGGACACCAGCCTCGGCGCCACCACCGCGGTGCAGGTGGCCGAGGAGGTGCGGCGCATCGCCGCCTCGGGCACCAGATCTCGCACCGTCGCGTACGCCGCTCGGACAGGTCGGTCACCGCGGCCGGTGGAGCCGGTGATCGTGCAGGCGCTGGTCCGCCCCCAAGTAGCCGGAGTGTTGTTTACACGAGACCCCGTCGCCGGCACCGGCCAGGTGGTGATCGAAGCGCATCCCGGGCTGGGCGAGTCGGTCGTCGGCGGCAGTGTCACCCCGCAGAGGTGGATCGTCGACGGCCACCGGGTCGCCCCCGCCGCGAACGCCGTCGCCCAACCCGTCCTGACGGTGACGCAGGTGCTCGCGCTCGCCGAGACGGGGCGCCGGATCGAGGCGTCGTTCGGGTGTCCACAGGACATCGAGTGGGCCATCGCCAACGGCACGGTGTGGGTGCTGCAAGCACGTCCCATCACCACATCGGGGGCAGCACCCGGCGCACCGTCACCCCACATCGCCGGAACGGCGTTGCTCGCAGGCACGCCTGCCGGCCCCGGCATCGCGGCCGGGCCCGTTCGAGTGATCGGCCGGCTCGACGACTTCACCCGATTCCGCGGCGGCGACGTGCTGGTCTGTCGTACCACCTCGCCGGCGTGGACTCCGCTGCTGGCCCGCGCTGCGGCGGTCGTCACCGAGATCGGCGGCGTTCTCGCCCACGCCGCGATCGTGGCGCGCGAGTTCGGCATCCCGGCCGTCACGGCGGCCGCCGGCGCGACGGCCGTGCTCGCCGACGGAATGCGCGTCATCGTCGACGGCACCAACGGCACGGTCACCACCGAACGGTCCGGGCACAGTGACCATCCCGAGCACACCGCGGAGAACACATGAGTGGCGCCACACCCATCGACGTTCTGGTGCTGCACGCGGTCCGGACTCTCGGTTACGCCGACGCCGCCCGTATCGCCGACCGCCTGGGACTGCCCGAGGACGAGGTGCGTGAGCACCTGCTCGACGCTCAGGCCAGGGGCTGGATCACCCTCTCCGCCTTTGCCGGTGACGAGGGCTGGTCGCTGACCGAAGTCGGCAAAGCTCACGGGGAACGCCTTCTGGCGGCTGAACTCGATGCCGCAGGCGCCCGTGCGGCTCTCGAGGGGATCTACCGGGACTTCCTGCCGCACAACGACGTCATGACCGCGGCCTGTACCGCCTGGCAGTTGGCCGAGATGGGCATCAGTACGCACACCGTGACCATCACCCAGACGATCGCGGCACTCGAAGGTCCCGCGGCCGCGCTGGCCGGACTCGAGGATCGCCTGACGGCCCACCTCGAACGGTTCTCCGGCTATCACCGGCGTTTCACCGACGCCCTGCTCAACGCGCGCACCGAGGCCTCCTGGATCACCGGTACCGATCGCGACTCCTGCCACGCGGTGTGGTTCGAGCTGCACGAGGACCTCGTCGCCACCCTCGGCCTGACACGCTGACCACACGCGAGCCACAACGGGTTGCCATCCGGCCCTGTGGATCCCGCTACCCGCAAAACAGCCCTCGGGAACTCGTGGCTTGACCTTGACCCGAGGTCAAGGTGCACCCTTCATCGCATGACGACTTCGAACGCGAGCAACTCGGGCACTTCCACCTGGACCGGCATGGTGCCGGTCGACGACACGGCACTGGCCGTGACCGACACCGGCGGCACCAGCCGTCCCGTCATCTACCTGAACGGGTCCTACGCCGACACCAAGCACTGGCGGTCGGTGATCGCCGAACTCGGTGACGAGTTCCGGCACATCACCTTCGACGAGCGGGCCCGCGGCAAGTCGGAGCGGTCCGCTGACTACTCCTTCGAGGCGTGCCTGCGCGACATCGACGCCGTCCTCGAGGCGACCGGGGCCCAGCAGCCGATCGTGGTGGGCTGGTCGTATGGCGCACTGCTCGCGGTGCACTGGGCCGAGCGCAATCCCGGCCGCGCCATGGGCGTGGTGTCGGTGGACGGCGCGATGCCGTACGGCATCACCGGCGAAGAGGCCCGGGAGCGCATCCGGAAGCTGTTCCGCCGCATGCGATTCCTGATGCCGGTGGCGCGCCCGCTCGGCTTGTCCGCGCGAATGACCGCGGAGCAGCACGCGGACGTCAATATCGAGGCCAACGAGCTGCACGCCGCCCTCGCGCCGGTGCTGGACCGGGTGAGCTGCCCGGTACGGTACGTCCTGGCCACGGGCGCCAACCTGGGTGGCGGCGAGGAAGAGATGGCAGCGGTGCGCGCCTCGCTCGATCCGGTGCTCGCTCGGAACTCGAACATCGAGGTGAGTGCGCGCGTCGCCAGCAATCACTCCCACATTCTGCGCAAGGACTTCCTGGCCGTCGCGGACGCGGTACGTGAGGTCGCCGCCCTCGACGATCACCAGGCAAGCTGAGCAGATGATCAACGGAGTCACCATCGGGCAGGCGGCGGTATTCGCAGGCGTGACGATCAAGACAGTGCGGCACTACCACAAGCAGGGGCTGGTCGAGGAACCGGAACGCGATAGCTCCGGCTACCGGCGGTACGGATCGGGCGACCTGTTGCGGCTGGTCCAGGTGCGGACCCTGGCCGGAGCCGGTGTGCCACTGGCCGAGATCGGGCCCCTGCTCGACGCCGACGCCACGCTGTTCGCCGCCGCACTCGCCGACGTCGAGCGGAACCTCACCGAACGCATCGAGGAGCTGATCGCCCGGCGCGACACGCTGCACCGGCTCGCCGACGGTGACCGGGCCATGCTGCCCGACCGCGCCGTGGCGCTCCTGGACCGGATGCCCGGCCTGGGTCTGACCGCGGACGACGTGGCGGCCTCCCGAGAGGGCCTGGTGCTGGCCAAGGCATTGGTCCCCGAGGGTTTCGACGACTACCTCACCCATGTCGAGCACGCCCTCGAAGACACCCAGTTCGTCGCCCTCAACAAGCGGGCCTTGGAAGCCGCGGCCTGGGAACCGAACGATCCCCGCATCGAGGAGCTCGCCACAGCCATGGCCGACCACTACCTCGCCAACCCCGCACTGCTGAAGATCGTGACCGGCCTGCAGGCCCGCACCGAGGCCGCGGCCCGGTACAAGCTGATCCGCGACTACGGCGAGGAGCAGGCATCGGCCTCGGCCCGGCTGACCACGCTCTTCGAGGCCAAGCTCCGCTCCGCAGGCATCGACATCCCCGGACCGAACTCCCACTGACCGAGCACTACTCGGTCTTTCAGCCCGGCTCATTTCGGCCGCAGGCACTTCACCGGCCGGGTCCGCCGACCCCGCCGCTCATTTCACCCATCAGAGGAGTACAGCCATGCCCGCATTCCAGACCCAGGAACCAATCGCCGTCACCGTCGACGTGCTCTGCGGTGACGTCACGGTGGTCGCCTCGGACCGTACCGACACCGTCGTCGAGGTCCGGCCAACCGATGAGTCCAGCACCGAGGACGTGCGCGCCGCCGAGCAGACCCAGGTCGATTTCGCCGCGGGCAGCCTGACCGTGAAGACGCCGCGAGGGTGGCGGACCCACACCCCGTTCGGCGGCAACCCCTCGATCGAGGTGACCATCGAGGTGCCCACCGGCTCGCGTCTCGATGCAACTGCCGGTGTGGGCAGATTGCTGGGTATCGGCGAACTCGGCGAGCTTCGACTGGAGACGTCCGCCGGCGACATCACCGTCGAACGCCCGCGCGGTTCGGTGACCGCGCGAACCGCCAAGGGCGACATCCGCATCGGCGAAGCAACCCGCGGCGAGCTTCGACTGGAGACGTCCGCCGGAGAGCTGGAGGTGGCTATCCGCCCCGGCAGCGCGGCGCGGCTGGAGACCACCGCTCAGTACGGCACCGTGCAGAACCTGATGGAACCGGTCGACCGGCTGCGGACGAACGGGGACACCGTGCACGTGTACGCGCGTAACGCGTTCGGCAACATCATCATCCGGCACGGCGCCGCCTAGGGCTACCCGCCGTACCCGTTCCGCGGCGCGGCCATCGCCTTGGTCAGCCGGCCGATCGACGCCCCGATGGCCAGTTCGTCCGCGAGCGCCTCGAGCCGGTCCGGGTCCACAGGGGCGACGGGCAACGGGTCGGGGCGCGACATCTCGACCGCCGCGTCGGTGGCCACCCGAACCACCGGGAGCGCGGCGTCGAGATAGTCGGAGGCGGCGGTGAGCTTGGCCCGGATCCCCTTGGCCAGACCGGACTCCGGATCACCGACGGCCGCGCGCAGCGCCTCGACCGACCCGTACTCGAGCAACAGGGACGAGGCCGTCTTCTCGCCGACCCCCTTGACGCCGGGCAATCCGTCGGAGGGGTCGCCGCGAAGCAGGGCCAATTCCGCATACCCGATGCCAGGGCGATGCGCGGGCACGCCGTACTTCTCGGCCACCTCGACGGGACCGAAGAGTTCGGCCTTCGACAGTCCACGCCCGACGTACAGCACCCGCACCGGCACCGGATCGTCGGCGACGACCTGCAACAGATCCCGGTCGCCGCTCACCACCACGACGGTGTCGGCGCGTTCGCGGGCGGCGAGGGTGCCGAGCACGTCGTCCGCCTCGAAGCCCTCGGCACCGGCGGTCGCGATACCGGCCGCGGCCAGCACGTCGAGGATCATGTCGACCTGCGGTGTCAGCGTGTCCGGCACCTCCTCGACGTCGGGACCCACCTCGGTCTCGATCGCGACGCGATGGGTCTTGTACGAGGGCACGGCGTCGACTCGGAACTGCGGGCGCCAGTCCAGATCGAGGCACACCGCCAGCCGCTCGGGCTGATGCCTGGTGATCAGCGAGGCGACCATGTCGGTGAATCCGCGGACGGCATTGACCGGTCGCCCGTCGCGGGAGGTGAACGATTCGGGCAGCGCGTAGTACGCGCGGAACCACAGGCTCGCGCCATCGAGCAGGAGCAGGGGGCCAGTCATGGCCCTCATCCTGCCAAACCGAACTAACCTGAGTGGCATGAGTTCCCACGGCGGTTCCGCGAGCACCCCATCCGATAGTCCAGAAGCGCAGGCGCCAGCGCGTTTCCCGACCGCGATCTACGCGGAACGCCTGCGCCGGGCGGCCGAACTCACCGCGGCAGCGGGGCTCAACGCCCTGCTCATCACCCCGGGCCCGGACCTTCGGTACCTGCTCGGTTCGCGGGCGGATTCCTTCGAGCGGCTCACCTGCCTCGTCATTCCCGCCGACGGATCCACGGCCTCGGTGGTGGTTCCACGGCTGGAGTTGGCGGCGCTGGGCGATTCCGCGACGGCGGAACTGGGCCTGACGGTGCGGGACTGGGTGGACGGTGTCGACCCGTACGCCCTGGTCGCGTCGGGATTGCCCTCGCCCGCACGGACGGCCGTCGCGGACGCGATGCCCGCGCTGCACGTCATCCCGCTCACCGCGGCCTTCGGCGCACCGCCCGTCCTGGCCACGGACGTGCTCCGCGAACTCCGGATGATCAAGGACCCCGCCGAGATCGATGCGCTGCGGCGCGCGGGTGCGGCCATCGACCGGGTGCACGCCCGGATGGCGGAGTGGCTCCGGCCCGGCCGCACCGAGGCGGAGGTCGCGGCGGACATCGGGGCCGCGATCATCGAGGAGGGCCACACGGCGGCGGAGTTCATCATCGTCGGCTCCGGTCCGCACGGGGCGGACCCGCATCACGAGGTCTCGGATCGGACGATCGAATCGGGCGACGTCGTCGTCGTCGACATCGGCGGTCCGGTCGAGCCCGGCTACAACTCCGACTCGACCCGCACCTACTGCCTCGGTGAACCCACCGCCGAGGTGGCCGCCCGGTTCGCCGTGCTGGAGCGGGCGCAGCGCGCCGCCGTCGACGCCGTTCGCCCCGGCGTCACGGCCGAGTCCGTGGACGCCGCCGCCCGCGACGTGCTGGCCGCGGAGGGCCTCGCGGACGTGTTCGTGCACCGCACCGGTCATGGGATCGGCCTCTCGGTCCACGAGGAGCCCTACATCGTGGCGGGCAATCGCATCGAGCTCGCCGAGGGCATGGCCTTCAGCATCGAACCGGGTATCTACTTCCGCGGCGCCTGGGGCGCCCGGATCGAGGACATCGTGGTCGTCACCGCCGACGGCTGCGAGCCGATGAACTCCCGTCCGCACGGACTGACGGTGCTCGGGGACTGACCCTGCGGTTCCCCGCGGTAGGTCCCGGCCGAGGGGGACCATGCTGAATGGGTTGCGCGACACGCACCCCGACCGCGGGAGGCGTCGTCATGCCTGCTTCCTCACCGACGAGGAAAGGACCCGGATCGATCCGTGCGGGTGGACTGGAGCGGCAGCCCGAACACCAGCCGAACCCCGCCGAGCGGGCTGTCCTCGAACCGGGCCGCGCCACCGTGCAGCTCGGCCTGCTGACGGATCAGCGCCAAACCCAGGCCCGATCCGTCCAGCGCCGCACCCGTGCCGCGACGGAATCGTTCGAACACGGCGTCACGCTCACCCAGAGGTATGCCGGTGCCGTCGTCCGTCACGGTGACGACCACCTCGTCCGCATCGGCGAGTGCCGCGATCTCGATCATTCGGGCGCCGCCGTGCCGAATCGCATTGGAGACGGCGTTGTCCACCGCCAGCCGGAGGCCTGCGGGGAGCCCCATGACAGTGAGGACCGGCGGAACATCGAGTCGAATGTCCACACCAGGATGGGTTCGGATCGCATCCTGGGCCGCCCGGTCCAGCAGTTCGGCCAGGTCGACCTGCTCGAAATCCGCTTCAGATGACAGCTCACCCGCCGCAAGCCGCTCGAGCGCACGCAGGGTGGCCTCCACCCGCCGCTCGGTGCGTAGCGCGTCATCGAGGATCTCCTGCCGCGTGGCGGCGGACAGATCCAGCGTCGTGGCCACCTCGAGGTTTGTACGCATCGCCGTCAGCGGTGTGCGCAGCTCGTGGGCGGCGGCGGCAGCAAAGTCGCGTGCGGTCGCCAGCGCCGACGCGGTGCGAGCGCGCTCGGCCGCGTTCGCGTCGAGCAGCGACCGCAGCGCCGACGCGAGCTCCTCGGCTTCCCTCGCCCCCGACACCCTCGGCGACGGTGCTTCCGGATCGACGCCCAACCGACGTGTCTGTTCGGCCAGACGGCGTAGTGGCCGTATCGCGACCCCCGCGAACAACCAACCCAGCGCGGCCGCCACCACCACCGCGCCGCAGCCGATGATCAGCATCCACCCGTGCAAGCCGTCGATCGTGGCCCGGACCGGGGCAGTCGGTGCGCCGATCGAGATCGTGGCTCCGAGCCCGCTGAGCACCTCGGCCGTCCGCACCCGGTACCGCACCCCGTCGGCCGTCGCATCGTGCCAGCCGACCTGGGATTCGGGCAGCTGCGTGTCGGTCGAGGAGAGCACCAGGTCGCCGGCACGCAGCGTGCCCGCGTACCCCGGGGGCAGCGACGGCAACGGCCCCTGTAGGACCCTCAGGCTGGTCAGGTTGGCCGCGGCCACCTCGGTGACCGATTCCAGTTTGCTGTCGAGCTGGGACGCGACCTGTCGGTCGATACCGAACCACGCGACCCCGCCGAGCAGCAGCACGACCAGCGCCGTGCCGAGGGCCGCCGCAGCGGTGACCCGCAGCCGCAGCGACACCGGCCCATGTCGCGCGGTCATCGGTCCCGCAGAACGAATCCGATGCCGCGTACGGTGTGCAGCACCCGGGGAGCGCCGTCCGATTCGAGCTTGCGGCGCAGATAGCTGACGAACACGTCCACCACGTTCGTCTCGGTGTCGAAGTCGTATCCCCACACCGACCGCAGCAGCGTCTCGCGGCTGTGCACGATCCCGCGGTTCTCGGCCAGCGTCGCGAGCAGATCGAACTCGCGCTTGGTCAGGTGTACCTCCCTGCCTTCGACGTAGGCCCGACGGCCGAGCAGATCGATCGCGACCGGGCCGATCGTCACAGTCCCGTCGCCGGACGCCTGCTCCGATACCGGTCGACGTCTCAGCAGGGCACGAATCCGCGCGACCAGCTCGCCGAACTCGAAGGGTTTGATCATGTAGTCGTCGGCCCCGGCCTCGAGGCCCGCGATCCGGTCGTCGACCGCACTGCGGGCACTGAGGACACACACAGGAACGTCGTTGTGCACGGCGCGCAGCGCCTTCACCACCCCCACCCCGTCGAGAATCGGCAGGTTGAGGTCCAACACGACCAGGTCCGGGTCGTGTTCGTCCACGGCGCGCAGGGCGGCCGCCCCGTCCGCGGCCGTGACCACCATGAAGTCCGAAAGTTCCAGGCCGCGCCGGAGCGCGGTCTGGACATCGGCATCGTCCTCGACGATCAGTACCTTCTGAACCGCCACCACTCCTTCATCTTGCAGCGTCCGGACGGCTGTCGCCGTCCAATGCGCGCTCAGGCCGCGACACGTCGAGCGCTCAACAGATTCTCGACCGAGTCGGCCCACCGGAGGTAGTCCTCGGTCCACTGCAGCGCCGGTTCGGTGGCGAAGAGGAGGACGTCGACCTCGTCGTTCGGTGTGGCACCGGGGAACACGGACGCCAGCCACCCCCGGCCCGGCTCGGTGACGATTACCTCCCGGCAGTTCTCGTCGGACGCGAGAATCGCGTCCAGCCCGCGCATTCGCAGCTCCGCGGTCGTTGCGGTGACACAACGCCGTTCCCGGCCCAACCTCCGAATACCCGACATGACGCCTCCTGGTCGCTCAGAACTTCTTGCTCTCCAGGTGAATTCGATTCTCCGAAGAGCTCGTATCGATAGCCTAGGGAGGCGAATTTGTGGTTCCGTTGCGAGAGATTAAGGACTCTGTGAGAGTCCGCGACCACGTCGAGCCGGGTACCGTGCCACGCATCAGCCGTTCCGTCGTCGGCGCTGGTGGTCACCGGCACCGACGCAAGTCAGAGGCCGAGCGCGGTGACGGCGTTCCCGTGCAGGCCCGCGTGCTGGCGGGAGTAGATCGCGATCATCCGCTGATCGGTGTGTCCGCTCTGGGTCATGATCTGCTCGGCGCTGGCATCGTTGCGGACCGCCTGGGTGACGAATCCGGCCCGGAGGCTGTGCCCGCCGAGCAGGGCCACGAATTCCTCCGCGTACCCGGCCTCGACCGCGCGGCGTTGGATCATCGACGCGATCGCCTGTCCGGACAGCGCGTTCGCGCCAAGGGCTCCGGTGCGGTGCACGGGACGAAACAGTGGCCGGACCGCCGCCTCGGGGCGACCACGGACACCGCGGCAGCAGTGGTCGAGGGGTTCGGTGTCGGGCTCGGCGAGCAACGCGCTGACCGCGGTTTTGCCGTCCCGGTCCCACGCGTCCAGCACCGCTCGCCACCGCCAGTATGCGCACACCGGGCAGGTGACCTCGGCTTGGCCGTAGGGGAGCGTGACCGTGCGACCGGCCGCGGCCTGGTCGGTCTTCGACCGGCGGATCGTCACGTACAGTCCGTCCGCCCGGTGCGGGACGACGTCGCCCACCGCGAGCCCCGACAGTTCCGATCGCCGCATCGCGCCGGTCAGTCCGAGCAGCAGCAACGCGGTGTCACGCCGCTCGGCCGCCCGGTCGGCCCACGAGCCGTGTGCCGACCGGGCACGCATGGACTCGACGATGCTGCGGATGTCGGCGGTGAGCAGCGGCTCGCGACGAAGCGGCGGTGTGGCCCTGGTACGGGCGATACCACGCAGGATCTCGCGCACGGCGGAGGACTGCCCCGGCTTCGGATGGCCTGCGAGCGAATGGATCTTGTTGATCGAGGCGACCCAGCGCGTCATCGTCGACGACGCGTAGGCGGGCCGGCCGTCCTGGCGGACCTCCGAGGACTTCTCGGTCAGGAACCAGCCGACCAGGTCGGGGGAGGCGGGTAGCGGTGCCCGCCCGACGCGGTCACACCACCGGGTGAAGCACGTCCAGTCGCTCAGTTGCGCGGCGCGGGTGTTGGGGGAGACGGACTCGACGCGCAGTCGGTGCATCGCCGCGGCCGCGTCGGCGGGGACCACGAGGGCACCCTGCGCGGCGTCGCCGGCGATGAGGGGTTCGAGTTCGGCCGCCACACAACAGAAGATACGTCAGCGATGCGGGTTCGACCCCGCGCCCCGGCGCCGTGGAGAGCGGCGCCGGGACAAGAGCTTCGGATGTTGCTAGCTGCCGTTCTGCAGGACCCTGGTGATGGTGTCGCCGAGAACATCGGACACCGAGCCGGTGGAGCTGAGCTGGCCTTCGGCGGAGCCAAGGCCCGCCATGTCGAGGCTGCCGGTGGTGGCCTCACCCGGGTTGGGGAGGCGGACGGTGAAGCACGCGGTCAGGTTCGGCATCTCGTTGGAGACACCGACGGTGCCGGCCACGCCGGTGCCGCCGCTGGTGATCTGCGAGCCGATCGAGGCGTTGCCCGGAACCTTGTAGGTCATCTTCAGCGTGACCGGGTTTCCGGAGTTGACGAACCAGCCCGTGCTGGTGACCTTCCAGCCGCTGCCGTTCTTGGTGGGCGTGACATCATTGGTCACCTGCCCCTGGGCGAAATGGTAGGCGGTGACGGTGGCCTTGACCGGCGCGCCGAAGCCGGCGGGCGGGATGTCGTTGATGGTGTTGACGTACGGGTTACCGATACCGGTGGTGGAGACCACCGTCGTGTAGGTCACCTCGGTGCCGCCGGCCGCCTCGGCGGATGAGACCGTCTTCGAATAGTTGTGCGTGATGCCCCAGGTGCTGATGTCGTTCTTGCTCGCCTGGCTGCTCTGGTTGCAGGTGCCGGCCGCGCCGGCCGTGCCAGCGCCGAAGCCGACACCCACGGTCACGCCGGCCACGACGAGGGCACCGGAGGCGGCGGCCGCGGCAACGCGGGCCATCGAGGATCGGGACATACAGATCTCCTTCGATCGAGTACAGGCCCGCGGTCGGCATGCGGAGCGCGGCGCACAGGTTTCGATGCGCGCAGTCGCGCACGCGACCCTTTATACGGACAGGCGGCCAGTTCCTCTCGGTTTCACGACATTCCACTGTCGGACGTTCGCGGGACAGAGTTTCGGCACCGATCGCCGAACCGCAACGAGGCCCGCGATGGCACGAGAATCGTCAGCTCACGTCATCGCCGGAGGGTGAGGCGGATGATCGGGAGTTGCCGGTCGGTCTTGCGCTGGTAGTCGGCGAATCGTGGTGCGGCGGTCTCGATCTGCTTCCAGGCTCGGTCGCGTTGTTCTCCGTGGAGTTGTTCGGCGGTGACGTCGTGGGTTTCCCCGGCCAGTTCGATGCGGATCTTGTCGGGGTTGGCGGCGACGTTGTGGTACCAGGCGGGATTCTTCGGTGCGCCTGCGGCGGAAGCGACGATCAGCCAGCTGCCGTCCTCGCCGGGGAACCAGCCGACGGGGGTGCGGCGTTCGATGCCGGACTTACGGCCGACGGTGATCAGCACGAGAGCATTCATGCCGCCGAAGGCGGTTCCTCCCTTACGGATTCGTTTCTCGGCGAAGCGATTCAGCCATCGCATCACAGGTCCGGCCTTGGGCTGGCGGGCGCCGGTGGTGCCGTTGGGGGTGTCGAAAGTCATCGCGGCCTCTCGATCATGGGTGTGGGTTCGTGCCGGCCCGTCCACCGGCCGCTCGTTCGACGGTTCGCCTGAGTACGGCCAACATTCGTGCCTGCATGATCCAGACGACCGTGGGAAAGAGCCAGTAGGAGACGAAACGTCCGAGCCATCGCGGGCGGAAGACTTGATAGCCGCCGATCACCAGACGCGTGCGCCCGCCTGGAAGCTCATTCAGCTGGAAGCCCCAGAGGCCTTCGGTGTAGGCCGACGGCCGTGGCCGTCGAGGATCGAGGCTGCGACCTCGTAGATCGCTCAACCCATGCAGTCCGAGGAATCGATTCGGCTCGAGCGCCGCCACCTCCCACGCGTCCACATAACCGTGGCGACGTGTCCGGTACTTCACGTAGTCGCCGAGGGCGAGGTCCTGCCACTCGGGGTGGACGTGTCGAGCACTGGGTCGACCGGCGTTGTCGAGGTGGTCCCAGGAGTACCACCCCCCACGATCCCCGCCCAACTGCACGAGCCACGGCCAGACCTGATCCGGCAGCGCGTCGATCGTGACGGCCATCGTCGCGCCCCTTTCGCCTGCGGGGACCAGGTCTGCTCCGGGATACGGACCAGCCACTTCCTCATCGGTCGCACCCCAACGCATGAGCCGAGGGCACACCCAGGCTCGGTAGACGACGGCTACCGCCCCGACCACACATGCGATCTTGCGCCCGAATGCCACTCGACAAGCATCGGTGGCCCTACACCGCCCCGCAAGGGACCGACGCAACGGGCGCCGTGTCGTCCGCCCCTGGGCCTCGTTTTTTCACACCCCATCCGGGGACGGCTTCGCGTGCGATTCGGACACGAAATCTCCCCGGTCGGTAACTCACGATAAGTGGGGATTATGACGATCAGGAATCATCATTTCATTACGTTCGCCGTAACGTAACCTGACACGTAACGTAACTAAAAGATCCACAGCGACGAACAGGGGAGTACCCGTGAACACCGAGGCCGCGAAGGACGACGGCACCGCCGAGGAGCCGAAGGCTCGACCGGGCCGGCCCCGTCAGTACGCCACCGACGCGGACCGTGTCCGGGCCTTCCGCTCGCGCCGGAAGGCCCGTGAGCAGCAGGGCGAACTCGACGCGCTCGCAGCCGCGACACCGAGCGAGGCGGTCGGAGTCCTCGAACGGACGCTCGAGGACCTCAGGACCGTCACGGCCACCTCGATCGAGCAGTTCAACGTGTTCGCCCGGCAGATCACCGCCGCCGTGGACAAGCTCAGCGACCCGGACGCGCTCGACGTGGCACTGCACCGCGCCACCGTCGAAGTCGCGCAGACGAAGGCGAAGTACGAGACGGACCTGGCCGAGTTGCGGACACGGCACGAGGCCGCGGTGGAGGATCGGGCGAACGCAGAGGCCGCCGTCGACGCGGTCGACGCCGAACTCGCCGCCGCGGTCTCGGAACACCGGCTCGAACTCGAACGACTGTCCGCGGAGCACCAGGCCGAGGTCCAGAGCCTGGAGCAGACGCATGTGGGTGCGCTGCGAGCCGAGACCGAGCGGGTGGCGGCCGTCGAGGCGGATCGCGACACCCGCCTGTCTGCCGCAGAATCCGACCTCGACGATCTGCGCAGTCGGTTGCGCGAGGCTCAGTCCCTGGCGGAGGCGGCCGAACGAAGGGCGGCGGCCGCCGAACAGTCCTCGGCCGCCTCCGAGCACCGTGCCGAGCAGGCGGGCGTGGCGGCCGAACAACGCCTCGCGCAGGTCGTCGCGTCGGCCGAGCAACGCATCGCCGACATGCGCGCCGCGGCCGAATTCGCAGCGACCACTGCGGCGGCGACCATCGCGCGGCTCGAGAAGTCCGTCGACCACGAGCGGGCGGCGGCCACCGCCGCCCGCGAACGCGCCGACACCCTCAGGGACGATCTCGAGCGGGCCCGCCTCGACACCCGCGAGGCCCGGACCGCCGAGGCCGCACTGCGCGAGAAGTTGGACGAGCTACGCCCCCGTACTCGCGGAGGCGAGCCGGCGGAGAACGCGACCACGTGACGCGAAGTCACGGGCGGAGCCCGGGTATCAGCCGGCTTCGGGGCATGTCCCACACCGGAGGGTGTCGCGCCGCACGCTGCGTGGCGATTCCTTGACAGGTCCTCGCCGCGTGGAACCATGGTGAATGGATATTCGCGACACGCACCGCGACCACAGGAGCGCCGTCATGACTGTTTCCTCACCGACCAGGCAGGGATTCGGATCGATCCGTGCGGGCGGACTGAACTGGGATTCCTTCCCGCTGCGACTCTTCGCCAAGGGGAACTCACTGTTCTGGGATCCGGCGAACATCGACTTCCGGCGCGACGCCCAGGACTGGCGCGAACTGAACAGCGAACAGCAGCGCAGCGCGACCTATCTGTGCACCCAGTTCATCGCGGGCGAAGAGGCCGTCACCGAGGACATCCAGCCGTTCATGAAGGCGATGTCCGCGGAGGGGCGACTCGGCGACGAGATGTACCTGACGCAGTTCTGCTTCGAGGAGGCCAAGCACACGCAGGTGTTCCGGCTGTGGATGGACGCCGTCGGCCTCACCGGCGATCTGCATCCCTTCGTCGCGGAGAACCCCTACTACCGCACTCTCTTCTACGAGGAGCTGCCCGGCGCGCTCGGCGTGCTCGAGACCGACCCGAGTCCGGCGAACCAGGTGCGGGCCAGCGTCACCTACAACCACGTGATCGAGGGCAGCCTCGCCCTGACGGGTTATTTCGCGTGGCAGAAGGTGTGCACGAAAGAGGGGATCCTGCCAGGGATGCAGGAGCTGATCCGCCGGATCGGCGTCGACGAGCGCAGGCACATGGCGTGGGGCACCTTCACCTGCAGGCGTCACGTCGCCGCCGACGACTCGAACTGGGGTGTGGTCCAGCAGCGGATGGGCGAGCTGATGCCGCTCGCGCTCGGCATGATCGACTGGGTCAACAAGCAGTTCGAGGTGCAGCCGTTCGGGCTCGACGAACAGGAGTTCGTCGACTACGCGGCCGACCGGGCGCAACGCAGGCTCGTCGCCATCGAGTCGGCCCGTGGCCGCCCGCTCGAGGAGATTGACATCGACTACTCGCCGGAGACACTCGAGGACCAGTTCGGCCGGGAGGACGCCGCCGTGTTCGTCGAGGCCAGCGAGTGATCGCAGTCGCTACACGATGAAGGTCCCGACGGTCGGACTGTTCTGACAGATCACCGCGGGGCCAAGGGTGATCGAGGCGAACGCGGCGGCGGTCACCTCGCCGTGCCCGGTGTACACGGTCTTGGACTGGTACGGGTACGCCCCCTCGAGATTCACCACGCCGGACTGACCGGTGGTGTTGTTCAACCACGCCACCGTGACCTGTCCGGCCGCTGGGATCGGCGGTGCGGCCGGGAAGGACTGGAACCTGATCTCCCCGGGAGCGATTCCCGGTTCGGGTCCTGACTGGCCGGTCGCGGCCGTCAGCGACATCGGGCTGGCTTGGTTGGGACACCCGATGGTCAGCGCGGGCAGCCCGAACGGGTGCGGCGGCAGCGCGGCGGCCGGCCCCGCGATCAGGACCGCGGCGGCCGCGGGGGCGGCGAGAGTGAGGATCATCTGGGTGGTGTGTAGAGCGCGCATCGCTGCTCCCTGGGTCCGAACGTCATTGCCGGACCGGTCGCGTCGAGGCACACGGCCGAGCCCCCCGACGAGCAATGTATGACCTAGATCACATTAGCCGCCCCGGTGGGGTGCGTCGAGCGCCCACCGTCAGCGGCCGAGCAGGGTGCCCAGGCCCATGACCCGCTGCACCGCGATCTCGACGACGACCCTGGTCGGGTTCTCCCGCGGCTGGCGGTACCGGGCGGCGTAGCGGGCGACCGCGTCCGCGACCGAATCGGGGTCGGAGCGCACTGTCGCCGGACCCTCGAGGGTCAGCCACCGCGCGCCCTCGATCTGGGTGACGGCGGCGTACCCGCGTCGCTCGGCGTTGATCGCCTTCTGCGAACCGCCGTTCGTGATCACCCGGGCGAGCTGGTTCTCCTGGTCCCAGGTGAACCCGACCGCCACCACGTGCGGGGTGCCGTCACTGCGCAGCGTCGAGAGGGTGGCCAGGTGCCGATCGGCGAGGAAGGCGAGCGCCTCGGCGGACAGATCTGCTGGGTTGAAGGGGGTGCGGGCCATGCGCCGACCGTAGTCCAGCACACTTGACGGCATGAGTGTCGGATCAATCGTCATCCTCGGCGGCCGCAGCGAGATCGGTCTCGAAGTTGCCACCCGACTCGCCCCCGGCCGGACCGTCGTCCTGGCCGCGCGGCGCAGCGGGGACCTCGAAGACCAGCGCCGGGCGGTGCTGGCAGCCGGGGCCGCCTCGGTCGCGACCGTGGAGTTCGACGCCGACCACCTCGCCGACCACGGGCGGGTGCTGTCGGAGATCGTCGAGCTCGGCCCGATCGACGTGGTGGTGCTCGCCTTCGGCATCCTCGGCGACCAGGCCCGCGCCGAGACGGACGCCCAGCACGCGGTCAACGTCATCCACACCGACTTCGTCGCGCAGGTCGGCGTGCTCACCCACCTCGCGCAGCTGTTGCGCGCGCAGGGATCGGGCCGGATCGTGGTGTTCTCCTCGATCGCGGGCGCCCGGGTGCGGCGCGCGAACTACGTGTACGGCTCGGCCAAGGCCGGGCTCGACGGCTTCGCCAGCGGCCTCGGTGATGCCCTCGTGGGCAGCGGCGTGAGTCTGCTGCTGGTCCGCCCCGGCTTCGTCATCGGCCAGATGACCGAAGGGATGACCCCGGCGCCGATGTCGAGCACCCCAGGGCAGGTCGCGGATGCCGTGGTCAAGGCGCTGCGCCGGGGTCGCGAGCGCGTCTGGGTCCCCGGCATGCTGCGGCTGGCCATCGTCGTGATGCGGCTCCTGCCACAACGCATCTGGCGACGGATGCCGCGATGACCGAATCGCTGACGGTCGTCGGCATCGGCGCGGACGGGTGGCCCGGGCTGTCCCCGAACGCGCAACGCGCGATCGCAGGCGCCGAGGTGTTGATGGGTTCGCCGCGTCACTTGGACCTGGTCCCTGACGGCTCGGACGCCGTGCGGGTGCCCTGGCCGTCGCCCCTCGTGCCCGCGCTGCCCGGCCTGCTCGCCGAGCACGACGGCAGGCGGGTGTGCGTGCTCGCCAGCGGCGACCCGATGTTCCACGGCATCGGGGTGACCCTGACGAACCTCGTTGGCCCCGAGCGGGTGCGGGTGATCGCGCACCCCTCCTCCGCCTCGCTTGCGTGCGCCCGGCTCGGCTGGGCGCTGCACGAGACCCCTGTCGTGAGCGTCGTGAACAGGCCCGTCGAGGTGATCGCCCCGGAGTTGGCCGACCATCGGCGGTTCCTGGTGCTCAGTCGCGACGCGGGCACCCCGGCGGCACTGGCCGCGCTGCTCCGCGAGAACGGGTACGGCGGTAGTGAACTCGCCGTGCTCGAGCAACTCGGCGGCGATCGAGAGCGGATCCTGCGGGGCCGGGCGGACGGCTGGGATCATCCGGCGGGCGACCCCCTCAACATCGTCGCGGTCCGCTGCGCGGGGGGCGTCGCGGTACCGCGACTGACCCGCGTGCCCGGCCTTCCCGACGAGGCGTACGAGTCCGACGGCCAGCTCACCAAGCAGGAGATCCGGGCCCTGACCCTGTCCGCGCTCGCGCCTGCCCCCGGCGAGTTGCTATGGGATGTCGGCGGGGGAGCAGGCAGCATCGGGATCGAGTGGATGCGCGCCGATGCCAGCTGCCGTGCAATCGGTTTCGAGCGGGATCCCGATCGCGCGGCCCGGATGGAGGCCAACGCCCGCCGGCTCGGCGTGCCCGGGCTCGAGATCCGGGGCGCCGCACCCGCCGCTCTCGTGGACGCACCGGTCCCGGACGCGATCTTCCTCGGCGGCGGCGTGACCGCGGCAGGGGTCTTCGAGACCTGTTGGGACCGACTGCCGTCCGGCGGCCGGATGGTGGTGAACGCGGTGACCGCGGAATCCGAGGCCCTGGTGCTGCGGTGGCACGGACTGCACGGCGGGACGCTGCGCAAGTTCCAGGTCTACCGGGGCGGGCCGCTCGGCGGGTTCACCGCGTGGCGCCCGCAACTGCCCGTAGCCCAGTGGATCGCGACAAAGAAGGAACAAGCCCAGTGACCGTCCATTTCATCGGGGCAGGCCCCGGCGCAGCCGATCTCATCACGGTGCGCGGCCAGCGGATCATCGGCCAGAGCCCGGTGTGCCTGTACGCGGGCAGCCTGGTCCCCGCCGAGCTCCTCGCGATGTGCCCCGAGGGGGCGGAGATCGTCGACACCGCGCGACTGAGCCTCGACGAGATCACCGACCGCCTGATCGCTGCCGACCGGGCCGGGCTCGACGTGGCGCGGCTGCACTCGGGGGACCCGTCCATCTACAGTGCGGTCGCCGAACAGGCCCGCCGCCTCGACGCGGCAGGCGTCGACTACCAGATCGTGCCGGGGGTACCGGCATTCACCGCGGCCGCGGCCGCGCTGGGGCGCGAACTGACGGTCCCCGGCGTGTCCCAGTCGATCGTCCTCACCCGGGTCTCCACGCTGTCCACCGCGATGCCCCCCGGTGAGGACCTGGCGACCCTGGGTGCGAGCGGGGCCACGCTGGTGATCCACCTGGCCGCACACCGCATCGACCAGGTCGCCGAGGAGCTGCGCGGCCCCTACGGCGGGGACTGCCCGGTCGCGGTGGTCGCGTTCGCCAGCCGACCGGACGAGATCATCCTGCGGGGGACCGTCGATTCGGTCGCCGCCCAGGTGCACGCGGCCGGGGTGACCAAGACCGCGGTGATCATCGTCGGCCGGGTACTGAGCGCCGAGGGATTCCCGGACAGCTACCTGTACTCGGCCTCGCGGCGGCGAACCGACCACTGATGGCGCCGACGATGCGCGTGCTGATCCTCGGCGGGACCGCCGAGGCCCGATCCCTGGCGGCCCGGCTGTCGGGCGCACCGGACGTCGAGGTCGTCTCGTCGCTGGCCGGCCGGGTCCGCGACCCCAGGCTGCCCGAGGGCGAGGTGCGGATCGGCGGGTTCGGGGGAGCGACCGGACTGCAGGACTGGCTTCGCGACAACGCCATCCGCGCCGTGCTCGACGCCACCCATCCGTTCGCGGCCCGCATCTCGGGCAACGCGGCGGCGGCGACCACCCGGTCCGGGCTCCCGTTCGCCGTGGTGCAACGGCCGCCGTGGTCGCCCCGCCCGGGTGACAACTGGTTGGAGGTGGACTCGCTCGAGGCCGCCGCGGCCGCGCTGCCGGACCTGGGGCGCCGGGTGTTTCTCACCATCGGCAGGCAGGGTGTGGACCGATTCGCCACCGTGGACGCCGATTTCCTGGTCCGGGCGATCGATCCGCCAGAGGGCCCGACACCGGCCCGGATGACGCTTCTGCTCGACCGCGGACCCTTCGAGGTCGGCCGTGAGTCCGCGCTGCTGCGTGAGCACGACATCGACGTGCTGGTCTCCAAGAACAGCGGGGGAGACCTGACGGTCGCGAAACTCACCGCTGCGCGAGAACTCGGCGTCCCGGTCGTGATGATCCGTCGTCCGCCGAATCCGCTCGGCGCCACGGTGTTCGACGGCGTCGACGAAGCGGAGCGCTGGCTACTCGCCGTCCTCGACTGAATCGTCATCGGCGGGCACCTCGACCGCCTTGGCCGCCACCGCCTGCGCCAATACGTCCAGGTGCCGATTCGTCACCTCGGTGTCGCGATCGACCAGCCACCGCAGCACCAACCCGTCCAGGGTGGCGAGTCCGAATCGAGCGATCGCGGAAACAGGCTCGGTCCACGCGGTTCCGGTTGCCCGCGCACATTCGTCCATGAATGCCGCGACCTCGGCGGTCATGTGCTCCCGCTGGGCGACGGCGATCGCACCCGCGCGCGGGAAACCGGCCTCGCGGTGGCGGAGCGATTGGGCCATGATCTCGTAGGTCAGCAGCCGACGCTCCGGGTTGGCCTCGATCACCGGCCAGCCCCACTCGAGCCCCGTCCGGATCAGCGTGTACAGGCCTTGCCTGCCACGCAGATCCGGCCATTCGGTGAGGGTGTCGAAGGTGATGCGGGCCGAGCCACTGAGTTCGAGGACGAGTTGCTCGGCCATGGCGACCACGAGCTCTTCCTTGTTCTCGAAGCAGTACTGGACCATGCCGATCGACACGCCCGTATGTGCGGCGACCGCTCTGATGGTGACGGCTTCCATGCCGCCACGTTTGGCCAGTTCCAGCGCGCTCATCACCAAGGTGGCGCGCCGCTCATCCCCAGTGAGCCTACTTCCCATTCAGTGATCCTAGCGCTTGACGGACCCTCTTTTGGACAATCGTCCAACAGAGGGTCCGTGTCGTCCGTTCGTCTGGGATCTCAACCGCGTCAAGTGGTTCAGCGTAGGAACTTCACGCCGGGTAGCGGCGGGGCGTGAACACCAGGGCGCCCTCGGCGCCGTCGACCACGGTGGTCAGCGAGGAGCCGATGATCAGGAGGCAACGCATGTCGATCTCGGCGGGGTCGAGCTCGCCGAGGGTGACGATCCGAACGCTCTCCTGCGGACCCGCGACGTCACGGCCGATGATGACCGGGGTCGCGGGATCGCGATGCTCGAGCAGCAGGTCGCGCATCGCGCCCACCTGCCAGGTGCGCGAACGCGACGCGGGGTTGTAGACGGCGATCGCCATGTCCGCCGCGGCCACCGCGGAGATCCGCTTGGCGACGATGTCCCACGGCTTGAGTCGATCGGAGAGCGAGATCACCGCGTAGTCGTGGCCGAGCGGGGCGCCCGCCCGGCTCGCGACGGCGTTGGCCGCGGTCATGCCGGGCAGCACCCGGACCGGGACGCCGGACCACTGATCGTCGGCGGCCATCTCGATCACCGCGGCCGCCATCGCGAATACGCCGGGGTCACCTGAGGACACCACGACCACCCGCGCGCCGCGCTTGGCCAGGTCCAATGCCATTGCCGCACGCTCGGATTCGACCTTGTTGTCGCTCGCGTGCCGGTTCTGGCCCTCGATCACGGGCACCCGGTTGACATAGGTGGTGTACCCGACGATGTCGGTCGCGCGAGCCAGCTCCGCGCGCACCTCGGGGGTGGTCCATGCCTCGTCGCCGGGCCCGAGCCCGACCACGGTGACGTATCCCGTCGCCTGCCCCGTAGACGCTGCCCGGTCCGCCACGGCACCGTTGTTCGACGGACTCGGCACCAGCGCGATCGAGAAGTACGGCACCTGCGACTCGTCCACATCGGCGGCCGCGATCACCCGCTGCTTGGGGGTACTGGCCCGCTCGACATAGCTGGCCTCGGCGAGGCGGCCGGAATCGGTGAGCGCCTGCCGCACGGCGGGAAAGGTGCGGCCGAGCTTGAGGATCGCCGCCGAATCCGTCTCCCGCAGCCGCCTGGTCAGTTCCTCGACGGGGAGGGTGCCCGGCAGCACGGTGAGGATCTCGTCGCGCTCGACGAGGGGAGTGCCGAGCGCCGCCGAGGCCGCACTGATGGACGTGACGCCCGGGATCACCTCCGCCTCGAACCGGTCCTGCAACCGCTTGTGCATGTGCATGTAGGAGCTGTAGAAGAGCGGGTCGCCCGCCGCGAGCAGCGCCACCGTCCGGCCCGCCTCGAGATGCTCGGCCAGCCGCTGCGCTGCCGCCGCATAGAACTCGTCGATCGCGCCCTGATAGCCGCCGGGGTGATCCACCGTCTCGGTGGTCACCGGGTACACCAGGTGCTCCTCGATCTGGCCCTCTCGCATGTAGGGCTGTGCGACGGCACGCGAGATGCTGCGACCGTGCCTGGCGCTGTGGAACGCGATGACGTCGGCCTCGGCGATGATCCGGGCCGCCTTCACCGTCACCAGCTCCGGATCGCCCGGGCCGAGCCCGATGCCCCAGAGCTTGCCGGGGGTCACCTGATCCACCATCACTCCACCTCGCTGGCGATGGCGTTGAGCGCGGCCGCGGTGATCGCGCTGCCGCCGCGGCGACCGCGGACGACCAGGTACTCCGAGCTACCGCGGGCGATCAGGTCGTCCTTGGACTCGGCGGCGCCGATGAAGCCCACCGGTCCACCCACGATCGCCGCCGGGCGCGGTGCGCCCTGATCGATCATGTCGAGCAGGTGGAACAGCGCGGTCGGGGCGTTTCCGATCGCGACAACCGCGCCGTCCAGCTTGTCGCCCCACAGCTCGAGTGCGGCGGCGGATCGGGTGTTGCCCAGCTGCTCGGCGATCACGGGGACACGGGGATCGGCAAGGGCGCACAGCACCTCGTTGTTCGCGGGCAGCCGCTTGCGGGTGACTCCCGCCGCGACCATGGTCGCGTCGCACAGGATCGGAGCCCCAGCCCGCAGCGCGGCACGGGCGGACTCGACGACGCCGGGCGTGAACGCGATGTCGTCGACCAGGTCGACCTGTCCCGACGCGTGGATCATCCGCACCACCACCTGCGATACGTCCGCCGGGAACCGGCCGAGGTCAGCCTCGGCCCTGATGGTGGCGAAGGACTGACGGTAGATCTCGGCGCCGTCGCGGATGTAGTCGGTCATGCGCCACACGATATGGGGTCAGCGCGGCCGTCGGTCCACCCGGTAGCCGTCGCCGGTGGCCACCACGTCGACGACCTCGCCCTTGGGCCTGCCGCATTTGCGCTCGCAGCCAACCCAGTGCTGCCTGCCGTCCACCGGCAGCTCCCCGGCCGCAACCGCCGCACCGAGGTCGCCGCGGACATCGGCAAGGGACTTGGCGCAACCGGGGCTTCCCGTGCAGGCACTGACCTGCAGCCAGGGCGAGCCGGCGTCGAAGATCAGACCCATCGGCGCGAGCACCCGCACCACCTGCTCCGCGGTCCATTCGTCGAGGTCGCACAGCAGAACCGAACGCCACGGCGTCACCACGAGGGGCCTGTCAACGGCGGCCAGGAACTCAGCGGTGCGCGCGGGGATCGTCCCGAGCGCGAGGCCTGCGGCAAGGGTGACGCTGCCGTCGCCGTGATCGAGCCAGCCGATCGGCCCGGCCCCATCGGCCGCCAGGTCGGCGGGCTCCGCCCCGGCCCGCAGGCCGAGAAGGGCGAGGATCCGCTCCGGACCTTCCTCGATCTCGTGCAGCCGCCACTCGTCCCCGCGGATCGCGAGCAGGTGTCGGGCGGCCTCGAGCAGCACCGGCACCCCGTCGACCGCGGGGATCCGGGCGCCGGAGTCGCGGCCGGCCAGGACCAGGCTCACCTCGTCGGCGCCGACGGCGTGCAGACCGAGGTCCGCGGACAGCCCCGAGACGTCGCCGCGACCGTCGTCGAGGGAGAACATCACCCGACCCGGCAGTCGCGCCAGCATCGGGTCGGCGCACAGGCCGCGGTCGAGATCGCGCACCCAGTCGCGCACGTCGACGAGACCACCGATCCGCCCGGACAGGGGACTGGCGAGGATGTTGCGCACCCGTTCGTGGGTGGCCGAGGGCAGCAGGCCGATCTCGGCCAGCCGCTCGGCGAAGCGGGAGGGGTCGGTGACCGCGCGCAGCTGCAGATTGCCGCGCGAGGTGAGCTCCAGCTCGCCCGCCGCGAGTTCGCGGGACGCCTCGGCCAGCGCCTGTAACTGGCCCGGTTCGAGGTACCCGCCGGGCAGCCGCACCCGGGCCAGCGCGCCGTCAGCCGCCTGGTGCACCTGGAGGGCACCGGGGCAGGCGTCGGGGCGGGAACGGTCGGGGGTGTTCGGTTCAGCGGACATCGTCTCCAGGCTACGTCCCGGCACCGGTAGCATCAGCGGCGCTTGCGGCAGCTCGAGAGGAAACCGGTGGGAATCCGGTGCGGTCGCGCCACTGTCACCCGACCGCCCGCCGCCCGCGGGCACCGGGGAGCCAGACCCTCCGCCGCTGCCGTTCCGTACCGATGGGGCGCGAAACCCCGAGGAGGCCTCACCGTGATCCTGCTGCTGTCGACGTCCGACACCGACCTGCTCAGCGCCCGTGCCAGCGGCGCCGAGTACCGCTGGGCGAACCCGTCCCGGCTCCTTGTGGACGACCTGCCCGGTCTGCTCGAGGGGGTCGAGCTGGTGGTGGTGCGCATCCTCGGCGGCCGCCGCGCCTGGGAGGACGGGCTCGATGCCGTCCTCGCCGCCGGCCTGCCGACGGTGGTGCTCGGCGGCGAGCTCGCCCCGGATGCCGAGCTGATGGAGCACTCGACGGTGCCGGGCGGCGTGTCCGCCGAGGCGCATTCGTACCTGGCCCAGGGCGGCGCGCAGAACCTGCTCCAGTTGCACCACTTCCTCACCGACACCGTGCTGCTCACCGGGTACGGATTCGAGCCGCCGGTGCACACCCCCACCTGGGGCCACCTGGAGCGGGGCACGGTCGCGGAGAACGACGGCCCCACCATCGCGGTGCTCTACTACCGCGCCCAGCACCTGGCAGGCAACACCGAGTACGTCGAGGCCCTGTGCCGCGCGATCGAGGCCGCGGGTGCCAACGCACTGCCCATCTTCTGCGCCTCGCTGCGCACGGCCGAGCCGGAGCTGCTCGCGACCCTCGGCACGGTCGACGCCATGGTGGTGACCGTCCTCGCGGCGGGCGGCACCAAGCCCGCGGGCGCATCGGCAGGCGAGGACGACGAGGCCTGGGATGTCACCGAACTGGCCGCGCTCGACGTGCCCATCCTGCAGGGCCTGTGCCTGACCAGCAGCCGCGAGGCATGGGAGTCCAACGACGACGGCCTCTCGCCGATGGACGTCGCGACGCAGGTCGCGGTGCCCGAGTTCGACGGCCGGCTGATCACGGTTCCGTTCTCGTTCAAGGAGATCGACGCCGACGGACTCACCGCGTACGTGCCCGACCCGGAGCGGGCGGCCCGGGTCGCGGGCATCGCGGTGCGGCACGCCCGGCTGCGGCACATCCCGTTGGCGGAGAAGCGGATCGCGTTGATGCTCTCCGCCTATCCGACCAAGCACGCCCGCATCGGGAATGCCGTCGGCCTGGACACCCCGGCCAGCGCGATCGCGCTGCTCACCGAGATGCGCGCGGCCGGCTACGACCTCGGGCCGCTCGACGGGGAGGACGCACTGCCCGGCCTGGCCGCAGGGGACGGTGACGCCCTGATCCATGCGCTCATCGCGGCGGGCGGGCAGGACCCGGACTGGCTGACCGCGGAGCAACTCGAGGGCAACCCGATCCGCATCTCCGCGGCGCGGTACCGCCAGTGGTTCGCCACGCTGCCGCAGGACCTGCGCGAGGGCGTCGAGAAGCACTGGGGCGCCGCGCCCGGCGAGCTGTACGTTGACCGGTCGGCGGACCCCGACGGCGAGATCGTCATCGCGGCGATGCAGGTCGGCAACGTGGTCCTGATGGTGCAGCCGCCCCGCGGGTTCGGCGAGAATCCCGTTGCCATCTACCACGATCCGGATCTGCCGCCGAGCCATCACTACCTGGCCGCCTACCGCTGGCTGGCGGCCCGCCAGGACGAGGGCGGTTTCGGCGCCGACGCCGTGGTGCACCTGGGCAAGCACGGGAACCTGGAGTGGCTGCCGGGGAAGACGCTCGGCATGTCCGCGTCCTGCGGCACCGACGCGGCGCTCGGTGAGCTGCCGCTGATCTACCCGTTCCTGGTGAACGATCCGGGTGAGGGCACCCAGGCCAAGCGCCGCGCCCACGCCACCCTGGTCGACCACCTGATCCCACCGATGGCCCGGGCCGAGAGCTACGGCGACATCTCGCGTCTCGAGCAACTGCTCGACGAGCACTCCAACATCTCGGCGCTCGACCCGGCGAAACTGCCCGCGATCCGCCAGCAGATCTGGACGCTGATGCGCGCGGCGAAGATGGACCACGATCTGGGCCTCGCGGAGCGCCCCGACGAGGACGTCTTCGACGACATGCTGCTGCACGTCGACGGCTGGTTGTGCGAGATCAAGGACGTGCAGATCCGCGACGGGCTGCACATTCTCGGCCAGGCGCCAGAGGGTGACGCGGAGGTCGAGCTCGTGCTCGCGATCCTGCGGGCCCGGCAGATGTGGGGCGGCGAACGCACCGTGCCCGGCCTGCGAGAGGCGCTGGGGCTCAGCGAGGACGGCGACGAGGCCCGCACCCGGGTCGACGCGATCGAGGAGATCGCGCATCGGCTGGTCGCGGACCTGCAGGCCACCGACTGGGACCCGGCCGCCGCGGCGACGTTGGGTGCCGAGCACGGCGAGCAGGTGGTGGCCGTGCTGGAGTTCGCGGCGGCGGAGGTGGTGCCTCGGTTGCGGCAGACGGCAGGCGAGATCGCGCAGGTGCTGCGCGCCCTCGACGGTCGGTTCATCGCCGCCGGTCCGAGCGGGTCGCCGCTGCGCGGTCTGGTCAACGTGCTGCCCACCGGTCGCAACTTCTATTCGGTTGATCCGAAGGCGGTGCCGTCGCGACTGGCCTGGGAGACCGGTCAGGCGATGGCGGAATCGCTACTGGCTCGCTACCTGGCCGATCACGGCGAGTATCCGCGGTCCGTCGGGCTCTCCGTCTGGGGCACCTCGGCGATGCGCACCTCCGGCGATGACATCGCGGAAGTCTTTGCCCTGCTGGGTGTCCGGCCGGTGTGGGACGAGGCCTCGCGGCGCGTCACCAGCCTGGAGATCATTTCGTTGGAGGAGCTGGGCAGGCCCCGCGTCGACGTGACCGTCCGCATCAGTGGTTTCTTCCGGGACGCCTTCCCGCACGTGCTTGCGCTGCTCGACGACGCGGTCCGGCTGGTCGCGGCGCTGGACGAGCCCGCCGAGAGCAACTACATCCGTGCCCACGCTCAGGCGGACCTGGCCGAGCACGGCGACGACCGCCGGGCCACCACCCGCATCTTCGGGTCCAAGCCGGGCACCTACGGCGCGGGACTGCTCCAGCTGATCGACTCGAAGAGCTGGCGTAACGACGCCGACCTCGCCGAGGTGTACACGACCTGGGGCGGCTACGCCTACGGCCGAGGCCTCGACGGCGCGCCCGCATCCGACGACATGCGCACCGCCTACCGCCGAATCGCGGTGGCCGCCAAGAACACCGACACCCGCGAACACGACATCGCCGACTCCGACGACTACTTCCAGTACCACGGCGGCATGGTCGCCACCGTCCGCGCGCTGACGGGGAAATCTCCGGAGGCCTACATCGGCGACAGCACCCGACCCGACGCCGTCCGCACCCGCACGCTGTCGGAGGAGACCGCCCGGGTGTTCCGCGCGCGGGTGGTCAACCCGCGCTGGCTCGAGGCGATGCGCAGGCACGGCTACAAGGGCGCCTTCGAGATGGCCGCGACCGTCGACTACCTGTTCGGGTACGACGCCACCACCAACGTCGTCGCGGACTGGATGTACGAGAAGCTCGCCGAGACCTACGTGCTGGACGAGCAGAACCGCAAGTTCATGACCGAGTCCAATCCCTGGGCGCTGCACGGGATCGCGGAGCGGCTGCTCGAGGCCGCCGAGCGCGACATGTGGGAGCAGCCCGAGCAGCAGACGCTCGACGGGCTGCGACAGGTCTACCTCGAGACCGAGGGCGAGCTCGAGGGGGAGTAGTCGGCCCGGTGCCCCTAGGCTGATCGGCATGAGCCCAACGCTGAGCGAGATCGGTGCCGCCAAGTACGTCCTGCTGACCACCTTCCGCAAGGACGGCTCGGCGGTCCCGACCCCGCTGTGGGCGGCGCTCGACGGCGACCGCCTGCTGTTGTGGACGGTCACCGACTCGTGGAAGGTCAAGCGGATCCGTCGCAACCCGCGGGTGACGGTCGCGGCCTGCGATGTGCGCGGCACTCAGAAGGGCGACGCGATCGAGGCGACCGCGGTCGTGCTCGACGACTCCGGGACCGAGCACGCCCGCGAGGTCATCACCCGCAAGTACGGGATCCTCGGCTGGCTCACGGTCAAGGGCAGCCTGCTGCGCCGCGGCAAGACCGGCACGATCGGCCTCGCCGTCACCACACCCTGACAGCCGGCCGATACGGAACGAGGCCCGCACCGGCAGATCTGCCGGTGCGGGCCTCGTCGACTCCTTGGTGACCTGTCAGCTGCCGAAGGACGAGCTCAGCTGGCTGAGATCGGGGAGACCCGGGATCGGGATGATCGGGTTCAGCGAGTTGAACTGGATGAGCACCTTGGCCTTGTCGCCTGCCGCCGCGAGCCGCTTCGTGCCGTCCTTGGGGACCAGGTACGAACCGCCGCCGCCGGCACCGAAGGCCGCGCCGCCACCGCCGCCGTAGTAGCCGGAGCCGCCGTCGCCGCCGCCGTTGACACCCGCGCCGCCGTCACCGAGCACGCCGGAAGCGCCGGACGGAGAGCCGCTGCCGCCCGCACCGCCCGCGTTCGCGGTGCCTGCCTTGCCGCCCGCGGCGCCCGACCCGGACTCGCCCGCGTTGGCACCGGGGACCCCGAGGCTGCCCGCTCCGCCGCCGGGCGCGACGAGGGTCCGCGACTTGAGGCCCTTCTCCCGGTCCTGCTTCAGCGATTCGGTGGCCACTCCAGAGAAGCCGCCGCCGTTGCCGGCGCCCTCACCGACCAGGACGTACAGGTTCGTGCCGCCGGTGACGGGGACGTCCGCGGTCACGACTCCGCCCAGTCCGCCGGTGCCGACCCCGTTCTGCCCCGCCTCACCGAAGGCGGTCACCTTCACCGAGGTCACCCCCGCAGGAATGGGGAGGACGTGCTCGCCGTCGACCTTGAAGGCACAGTTGACGATGATGCCTGCCTGCGTGCACCCCACGACCACGTCGGCGGCGGCCACACTTGCGCCACCGGTCACCCCGGCCACGACGGCAGCCGTCATGCCAACTGTTGCGGCCAGACCCACGGTGCGCCGCATCCGTGTCGACCCCGCCTCCCACACACGCGCTTGCATCAAACAACCTCGCTGAGTTCTCTAATTGTCCGGGGCGATTGCGACCGGCGCTGGAAGCATGCCACGTTCCCGACGTCAATACAGGCGCATTTGGGCATTGAACTGGACGCTGGTTCCACTCGGCGTGGACCGGATCGGCCGATCCGGGCGAATCGGCCGATCCGGAACCCGGTTAGGACGCGGGTCCGGAGCTACCCGCGCTCCCTGACCCGCCGGAACTTCCCGCGCTGCCGGAATCACTGCTGCCCGCACTTCCGGACCCGCCGGAGCTACCCGCGCTGCCGGAGCCGCTGCTGCCCGTGCCCAGGACGTAGGAAGAGTCGAACTCGATGACGACCGACGGAAACGAACCGGCCGGAGCGAGTCCACTGCTGCCGCCTGCCGGGACCAGGAACGAGCCACCACCGCCGCCCGCGCCACCGCCGCCGCCGAAGTAGCCGCCACCGCCACCCGAACCAAGGAGGCCACCCGAACCACCGGCGCCGAGCACGCCTGCGGTCCCAGCGATGCCTGCCGCGCCCCCCGCGAGATCGGATCCGGCCTGGCCACCCCCGGCACCTGGTGCCGAGGCGCCGGCGTTCCCGCCCGCACCGGCCCCTCCGCCACCGCCGCCCGGCGCGACGAGCAGGCGCGAGTTCATCCCGGCGGTCCAGTTGCCGTCTGCCGATTGCGTTGCCACCGCGGCGAATCCGCCGCCCGCGTTCAGGCCCGACCCGCCACCGGGGCCCACCATGATGAACAGCCGCTGCCCCGGTGTCACCGGAAGATCGGAGGTGACGATTCCGCCACGTCCGCCCTGCACCCCATGACCGCCACCGCCCTTCGCTGTGACCGAGACCGAGGTGACTCCGAGGGGGACGTCCAGGTAGTACTCGGCTGGGGCGAAGCTCTCGTATGAGCAGACGGTGTGATCGGAATCGGTCGAGCACCCGAGCGTGAAGCCCGGCTGCGCTGACGCTCCGCCCGCACCGATCAGGCCTGCCGACACGCACGCCGCGGAAAGCCCCACTGCTGCGGTAACCCTCACCGCACGGTGCCCCCACACCGAACCCTGTCGAACCCGACCCATCATCGATTGCTCCTCCGAGATCACGCCGATTCGGTGGCGGTCGCCACCGGCGGGGGGAAGCATGGCACGAGATTTCACGCCGCATACCGAGAATGGGTGAGATGATTCCGCGGGCGCCTGAAAGTCAGTCGTCGTTGAAGCCGCGCAGCCTATTCAACTCGCGCCGTTCATGTTTCGTGGGTCGCCCGGATCCGCGGTCCCGGCGCGGCACGGCAATCAGTTCCTCGTGCGGCGGTGGAGGAGGCGTCCTGTCGATCACGCACAGCGCGGCCTCGGCTGCCCCGACCCGTTTGCGGATGAGCCTGGCCACCGCGACTACCCGTTCGGTGCCCGCGACGCGCACCCGCACCTCGTCGTCGACCTGTACCGGCTGCGCGGGTTTGGCCGACACCCCGTTCACTCGCACGTGGCCTGCGCGGCACGCGGCGGCCGCCGCGGAGCGGGTCTTGAACAGGCGCACGGACCACGCCCAGCTGTCCACCCGCACGCTGGTGGTCTCCCCGCTCGACATGCCGTCCAGGGTACCGAGCGGGCCGGCTCATCCCTCGTTCGCTCCGCCGCCTGCAGGCCTCACCGCGAGCCGGATGGGAGGCAGATAGTCCGAGACCGGGGTCCGGTGCCACCACACGCCACTGTCGTGGTGCTCCTGCCGGGTACTGAACCGGTAGCGGAACAGGCGGGCCCGCACAAAGGTGGGCGGCGACTGCGCAAACGGATTGTGCCGGAGCAGTGCCAGCGTCGCGGCGTCGTTCTGGAGCAGCTTCTCGGCGAACGCGACGAACCACCCCCTGGCGTAGCCTGGCGAGATCGCGGCGAACCACATCAGCCAGTCGAGGCGTAGGTGGTACGGAGCGAACTGGCGGGGCCGCCGCCTGATGTCGCCCGGCTTGCCCTTGAACTCGTACTCCCGCCACACCGCGTCCGGAGTGATGCGCTGCGCCTCGGTGCCCTCCACGACCACCTCGTACCGGATCCTGGTGACGTGGCCGAAGGCGCCATACGTGTTCACCAGGTGCCAGGAGTTGAACGAGGCATTCATCAGCTGGCTGTGCGAGGCCAGGTTGCGGGCGGGCCAGTAGCTGAGCACGAGGACGAGGGCGGTCACCGCGATCACCACGGCCACGAATGCGGGCGGGGTGGACCCGGACTCGGCTGGTTGTCCGATCGGCAGGACCGCGCCGAGCACGCTGTCCGGCAGCACCGACACCGCCAGCACCAGCGCGAGCCAGTTCAGCCACGCGAAGTTACCGCTGGCGACCAGCCACAGCTGCGTCACGATCATCACCCCCGCCGCGATCGCGGCGACCGGCTGCGGGGCGAACAGACCGAAGGGCATCACCAGCTGCGCCAGGTGGTTGCCGGCGACCTCCGCCCGGTGCAGCGGCCGGGGGAGCCCGTGGAAGTACCAGCTCAGCGGTCCTGGCATCGGCTGGGTCTCGTGGTGGTAGTAGAGGCAGGTCAGATCTCGCCAGCAGGAGTCCCCGCGGATCTTGATCATCCCGGCGCCGAATTCGAGCCGGAACAGCAGCCATCGCAGCAGCAGCAGAACCGCCACCGGTGGCGCGGTGTCGGCGTTGCCGAGAAAGACCGCAAGGAACCCGACCTCGAGCAGCAACGACTCCCAGCCGAACCCGTACCAGACCTGGCCGACGTTGACGATCGACAGGTAGAGCAGCCACATCGCGAACCAGACCAGCATGTGTGCGGGCAGCGGCAGCCGGGCGGTGACGCCGAGCACGGTGAGGGCCGCCAGGCCGGCCCCGGTCCACGCCACGGCGGCGAAGAACCGGTCGGA
Source organism: Rhodococcus sp. UNC363MFTsu5.1 (assembly GCF_000686785.1). NCBI lineage: Bacteria > Bacillati > Actinomycetota > Actinomycetes > Mycobacteriales > Nocardiaceae > Rhodococcus > Rhodococcus sp. UNC363MFTsu5.1. The sequence continues at coordinate 106,094 of NZ_JMLO01000013.1, read as the reverse complement.
GTAGTGCAGGTGGAACAGGCTCGGCGAACGCCGGAACGACGCCGCGGCCAGGTAGTCGGGGATCGGGAGCATCCCATTGCTGCCGATCAGAGCCCGGAACTGGTTGACTGCCACCAGAAACGCAGTCAGGTAGATGGCGGCGAGGCCTTCCGTGAAGAGCAGCCGCCCGAGCCAATAGCCGTCCGCGTTGAACCAGTCCACCGTCGCCGCCTTCGGGCGAGCACCGCGGTTTCCCGCCTGTGCCGGACGTTACTCCTCGACGCCCTCGATGGCGCGCGGGCGAATCCCCGCGGCGACCCTCAGTCGAGGGCGTCCAGGTACAGCCAGCGGCCGTCCTCACGCACGAACCGGCTGTGCTCGCGCAGCGAATCCCGCTGTCCGGAGTGCACGTAGTGCGCCTCGAACTCGACCGTGCCCTCGTTCTCGAACAGACCGCCGCCCGTGTGACCGAGAATGTCGAGCCGCGTCCAGCGCTGATCGGGGTCCAGCGTCAGCCGGTCCGGTCGGGTACTCGGGTGCCAGGTCTGCCGAAGGTAGTCGGCGTCGCCGACCGCGAACGCGCTGTACCTGGACCGCATCAGCTGCTCCGCGGTCGGGGCCTCCGCGGCACCGGAGTGGAACCGCCCACAGCACCGCTCGTAGGCCTCACCGCTCAGGCAGGGGCAGCGGGTCATCACTGCGCCTGGCTCACGGACGACATGTGGAAGTCCGGGATCCGCAGCGGAGGCATCGCGGTGCGGGTGAACCAGTCCTTCCACTCACGCGGGAGCGTGGTCTCGGTTGCCCCCACCTCCGAAACCCGCCGCAGCAGATCGAGCGGGCTCTCGTTGAAACGGAAGTTGTTGACGGCGCCGGTGACCTCCCCGTCCTCGACCAGGTACACCCCGTCCCTGGTGAGGCCGGTCAGCAGCAGCGTGGCCGGATCCACCTCACGGATGTACCAGAGCGTGGTCAGCAGCAGCCCGCGCTCGGTCCTGGCGACCATCTGGTCGATGGTCGCCGCACCGGCACCGGTGAGCAACAGGTTGTCGCCTGGCACGGCCACCGAGGCACCGAACTCCCGCGCGGCGTGGCGGGGATAGGCGAGTGCGTTGACGGTTCCGTCGCGGACCCAGTCGACCCGATCCACGCCCATGCCGTTGTCGAAGAGGGACAGTGAGTCGCTCGAGGTCGTCGTCGCCACGAAGGGCGTGTACTCGAGCCCCGGCGCCACGGGGTCCGAGCGCAGGGTCAGCGGGAAGTCGGTGAGCCGCTCACCGACCCGGGTGCCGCCTGCCTTCGACAGCGCGGTGTGCCCTTCTTCCGCGCCGCGGCCTTCCATCGTCCACATCAGGTAGATCATCAGGTCGGCCACCGCGGAGGGTGGCAGCAAGGTCTCGTAGCGGCCCGCGGGCAGGTCGACGGTGCGCTTCGCCCAGTCCAGCCTGGTTGCCAGCTGCGCGAGCAGGCTCGGCACCGAGACGTCCGCGAAGTCGGCGGTGCCGGCTCCCACCCATGCGCTGGCGTCACCGCGCTTGCCGTTGATCTCCACCGAGCCGGTCGGCTGGGTGAAACGCCTGCGCACCCCCGTTGAGGTGCCCAGCCAGGTGCTGTGGAGTTGATGGTGCGCAAACCCGTACAGCCGGTCGGCGCCGTCGAACCCGTCGGCGAGGTCACCCGCCAATCGGCCGAACACATCGATACCGGTCGACGCCGCCGCCTCGGACCAGCCGGGATCGGTGACGTCCGAACCCGGGATGAGGTCCATCGCGTCCTCGGCGGGCGGGGCGGTCCGCGCCGCCTCCTCGCTTGCCCGCACGACGTCCGGGATCTGCTGTGGGTCAACGGTGCTGGAGCTCACCGTGCCCACGTGCGCACCCTCGGCGTCGCGGACGATCGAGATGACGGTCCAGTTCCGCGAGGTCGACACGCCGTTCGTGGTCATGGAATTGCCCGCCCAACGCAGCGAGGCCTCGCTGGCATCGGTGACCAGCACCATCGACTCGTCCACCGTGCGCAGCGCGAGGGCCCGCTCGATCAACTCCTGCGCCTGGATCATCGCCCACCCTCCACCTGCGTGTTGAGCACGTTCACCCCGCGAAAGAGCGCGGAGGGACAACCGTGGCTGACGGCCGCCACCTGACCCGGTTGGGCCTTCCCGCAGTTGAATGCGCCACCCAGCTGCCAGGTGGAGGCGCCACCGAGGGCCTCCATCGAACCCCAGAAGTCGGTCGTGGTGGCCTGGTACGCCACGTCCCTGAGCTGTCCGTCGAGGACGCCGTTCCGGATCCGGAAGAACCTCTGACCGGTGAACTGGAAGTTGTACCGCTGCATGTCTATCGACCAGCTCTTGTCGCCGACCACGTAGATCCCGTCCTCGACCCGGCTTATCAGTTCCTCGGTGGAGGTGTCGTGCTCGGGATCCGGCTGCAGCGACACGTTCGCCATCCGCTGGATCGGAACGTGGTGGGGGGAGTCCGCATAGGAGCATCCGTTGGAACGCTCGAGGCCGAGGCGCGGCGCGAACACCCGGTCGAGCTGGTAGCCGACGAGAGTGCCGCCGCGCACCAGGTCCCAGCGCTGCGAACCGACGCCGTCGTCGTCGTACCCGATGCTGGCGAGCCCATGGTCCTCGGTCCGGTCGGCGGTCACATGCATGATCTCGGTCCCGTATCGCAGCGTGCCGAGCTGGTCCGGGGTCGCGAACGAGGTACCGGCATAGGCCGCCTCATAGCCGATGGCGCGGTCGTACTCGGTTGCGTGGCCGATGGATTCGTGAATGGTCAGCCACAGGTTGGTCGGGTCGATGACCAGGTCCGTCGGGCCCGCCGTCACCGACGGGGCCTTGACCTTCTCGGCCAGCCACTCCGGGAGCCGCGCGAGTTCCGTTGCCCAGTCCCAGGAAGCAGGGCCGACCACGTCGCCCAGGTACTCCCACCCGCGGCCGACCGGGGGTGCGAGGGTGCGCATGGTCTCGAAGCTGCCGGCCGACTGGTCGACGGCGGTCGCCTCCAACTGGGGATGCAGGCGGACCCGCTGCTGGGTGATGCTCGACCCCGCCAGGTCCGCATAGAAGGTCTGTTCCTTGACCTGCATCACGCTCGCCGTGACGTGGTCTACTCCGTCGGCGGACGACAGCCGGGACGAGTAATCGGTGAGCAGCTCGATCTTCTCGGCCGTCGGGACCTCGAACGGGTCGACCTCGTAGCCGGAAACCCAGACCGCATCGGGGTAAACGGGCTCCGGGGCCAACTCCACCCGCTCCCGGTTCAGCTCCCGCAGCGCCCTGGCCACCTCGACCGCCTGCGCGGCGGTGCGGGCCGTGGCGTCGGGGGTCAGCTCCGCATGCGAGGCGAACCCCCAGGTCCCGTCGACCACGACGCGCACCGCCACGCCGAGCTCCGCGCCGTCGACCGCGGACTGCACGGCGCCGTCCCGTAGTCGGATCGACTGGGTCAGCAGGCGGTGCACCCGCAGATCGGCGTGGGTGGCGCCCGCGGCCCGGGCCGTGGACAGCGCGGCGTCCGCGAGGGCGCGCAGCGGAAGGGCGAGAAAGTCGGGGTCGACGTCGCGGGTGGCGGTCACGGGTCACACGCTACCGATGTCCGCCGCAACTCTGCTCGATGCTCGCTCCGCAGGCTCCGCTCAGGCGAACTGCTGCCAGCCCAACCGGATGACCATCACCACGACCACCACAAGGAGCACGATCCGAATGAAACCCGCGCCCTTGGCAAGGGCCATCCGCGCGCCGAGCACCGCACCGACCACATTGCACGCCGCCATCGCGAGGCCAAGGGTCCACCACACGTTCCCGCTCGCCGCGAAGAAGGCGAGGGCGCCGATATTGGAACCGAGATTGATCACCTTGGCCATCGCGGCGCTGCGCACGAACTCCGTCCCCAGCATCACCGCGAACGTGATGATCAGGAATGTGCCAGTGCCCGGGCCGAACAGTCCGTCGTAGAACCCGATCGCGCCGCCGGCGACGAGCACCGTGGTCCACACCCGCAGCCGGCTGGGCTGGTGATGGATGAGGGTGGTGCCCAGCGTGGGTCGCATCGTGACGAACACCGCGACCGCGACGAGCAGCACCATGATGATCGGGATGAACAGCGCCTTGTCGATCAGCGACACGGCTGCCGCCCCCAGCCCGGCGAACACCGCGGCCAGCACGGCGGCCGGGACCATCAGCCGCCACTGCATGGCGACCTTCCGGCTGAAGGTGAACACCGCGGCGGCGGTGCCGTTCACGGCGGTCAGCTTGTTTGTCGCCAACGCCATCTGCGGGCTCAGCTGGGGCATGGTGATGAGGATCGCGGGGAGCAGGATCAGGCCGCCCCCGCCGACAACCGCGTCGACCCAGCCGGCCGCGGTTGCCGCGACCATCAACACGCCCCAGTCGAACCATGCCATGGCTCAGACCCAATCACAGGACCCGGCGCGGCCCGCAACTCCTAGGCTGTGAACATGCGGAGGTTCAGCCTGTGGCTACGGGGAAAGCCGTTCGTCGCCGACTCCATGCTCGCCACGATCCTGTTCGTGCTCGAGGGCCTGTCGGCACCGAACAGCGAGGCCCCGTGGCTGTTCGTAGTGCTGGGCCTGGTGCTGTGTGTACCGATCGCCTTTCGGCGTCGGCATCCCGTTCTGGCCGCGGCCACCATTCTCGGTCTCTCGATCACGACCACCGTGATCAGCAGCTGGATCGGTGACGACACCGTCACCCATCCGGGCCAGCTCGGCCTTGCCGTGATGCTCTACACGCTCGTCGCCTACGTGGGTAGGAAACCCGCGGCCTTCTACGTCGTCGGGCTCGCGGTCGATTCCGCCCTGGCGATCTGGCTCCTGCACCAGGACATCGGGACCACCGCTGCATTCATCACGCTGTTCTACGCGCTGTCCTGGATCACCGCCGAGTTCCTCGGTGCGCGACGGCTGTACGACGAGGAGGTCGCAGCGCGACTGGCCGTCGCCGAATACGACCGGGATCGAAGGGCGGAGGAGGCGGTCGCGGGGGAGCGGACACGCATCGCGCGCGAGCTGCACGATGTCGTCGCACACGCGGTGAGCGTGATGGTGGTGCAGGCGGACGGCGCCTCGTATGCCGTCCGGCGCAACCCGGACGGCGCCGAGCGTGCACTGGGCAACATCGCGAGCACCGGCAGGCAGGCGCTCGCCGAGCTGCGCAGGACGGTGGCGCTGCTGCGCACCGAACAGACCCCCGCAGAGATGCCACAGCACGGGACGGCCGGAGTCGCGAAGGTCGTCGACATGATGCGCAACGCGGGCCTGCGCGTCGAGCTCGAGATGACCGGGGAACTCGACGACATCAGGCCCGCGCTCAGCCTCGGCATCCACCGCGTCGTGCAGGAGTCGCTGACGAACGTGCTCAGGCACGCGGGCACATCGCCACGGGCCCGGGTCCGGGTGCGGCGGCGCGACGAGGACGTGCTGGTGGAGATCACGGACAACGGTCGGGGGTCGAGTCAGTTCACCCAGGGATCGGGAAACGGGCTGGTGGGGATGCGGGAGAGGGTGGCTGTCCTCCAGGGCAACCTCGAGACCGGCCGGGAGCCGGACGGGAGTTGGCGGGTTCGGGCGGAATTGCCTCTGCACCCGGAGGATTAGGCGCGCGGCCTGCGTTGGCGGTCCGGTGAACAGGGGGTTGCCATGCACCTGAACATGCGTCTACCTTACTCAGCGGTACCGAGAGACCTGGATCACTTCCGTCGTCACAAGTGGGGGTGGACCTACCAGACGACCAGGGGGATCCGAATTGTTCGTGACAACCGGGGTTAGACGTTGGCTCCTGGCCGCGAGCGCGCTCGCCGCCACCGTGGGTTTCGCATCGCCCGCGGCCGCAGCCCCATCGCAGCCACTGGAGTACGTGAACCTCGGCGACAGTTTCAGCGCCGGATCCGGCGTGTTCCCGGTCGCCGCCACACAGGTCGCGAAATGCATGCAGTCCGAGCAGAACTTCTCCCACCGCATCGCGCAGCAACTCGGCTACCGCCTGACCGATGTCAGTTGCGGCGGCGCGAAGACGCAGGACTTCTACGCTCCGCAGTTCGACGGGACGCGCGCCCAACTCGATGCGCTGACACCGACGACAGAACTCGTCACGTTGATGATCGGCGGCAACAACAACAACACCTTCGCCGGCGCCATGGCGGCGTGCATCGGGGCAATGGTCTCCAATCCGGTTGCCCAGACGCCGTGCCAGGCGCAGCACGGGGCGAAGCTCGCCGAACCGATCGAAACCCAGACGTATCCGGCGCTGGTGAAGGCGCTCAGCGACATTCACGACAGGTCCCCGCAGGCCCGCATTTTCATCGCCGGCTACCCGTGGCTGCTGCCCGCAAGCGGTAGCTGCTACCCGCAGATGCCCGTCGCCGCGGGCGATGTCCCGTACCTCCGGGCGCTCCAGGCCAAGCTCAACGACACCGTCCGGCGCGCGGCCAAGGAGACGGGCGCGACGTTCGTGGACATGTCCCAGGTGTCCGAGGGACGCGACGGCTGCAAGCCGGTCGGGGAGCGGTGGATCGAGCCCATGCTCTTTGCGACGCAGCCGGTCCCGGTGCACCCGAACGCGGAGGGCGAGCGTGCCATCGCGGCCGAGATGCTGAAGGCCATCGGCTGAGCGACGCGCAGACCTAGAGGCGACCGGCGACGACCTGTGCGGCCCCGAAGGTCGTCCCGTTCACGGGATACAACGCGTGAAAGATGTTGGGGCGGCCGAGAGGGGAGCCGTCGCAGATGTTGTCGCCGGCCGCACACACATCGATGGTCTTGGGAGCCAAGAGCGGCCCGACGACGATCGGCGGATTTCCCGCGTCGCGCATGAACCGGTCCGACGGCTTTCCGAAGAAGACGACCGCGGCAACGTGGCCGGCCACATCCGGCGACAACGGTCCTGGTAGCGCCAGGTCACTGGGCAATCCGGCGGGATCTCCGGCTTCGGTGACGAATCCGGCGACGGCCGCCCCTTGTGAGTAACCTCCGACCACGATCCTCGTGCCTGCGCAGCGAGCCGCCACGAACTGGATCCGAGAATGCATGTCCCGCACTCCTTCGACGAAGGTGTGGGCGAACGCCCGTCGGTCGTCGAAATTGCTGCCGGCGCGGTAATTGACGGCATACTCCCCGATCGTCCGCGCGCCCGTGACCACGCGGAGCGATTCGATGAACGAGAGCCCTGTGGCTCCGACGCCACTCTGTTCGTCCGTACCCCGGGCGAACATCACCTCGACGTCGGGGCACGGCTGGGCGGATGCGGTCGGCGGTTCGAGGGACACGCTGAGCGACGCCGCAAACATCGCCATCGCGGTGCACACGACTCGAGCGGACGTGCATGTCCCCATGGACCAACACTACGACGATCTGCCGACCAAGTAACAGTGGCCGATGCCGTCGCGCTCGCAATCGGGAATTCCCACTCAACCGGTGGCGACAGCTCGGATATAGGGTGGCGCCATGTCCATCACCGTGTTGCTCGTCGACGATCAAGAGCTGATGCGCATGGGCCTGAAGATGGTGCTCGAGGCACACGAGGACATCGTGGTGCTCGGGGAGGCGGGGGACGGGGCCGCCGCGGTGAACGCCACGCGCGATCTCGAGCCCGACGTGGTGCTCATGGACGTGCGGATGCCGATCGTCGACGGCGTGACGGCCACCACGCAGATCGTCGAATCCGGCTGCTCCAGCAAGGTATTGGTGATAACGACCTTCGACCTGGACGAGCACGCCCTCGGCGCGCTGCGGGCGGGAGCGAGCGGATTCCTGCTCAAGGACACCCCGCCCGAGGACCTGGTCTCGGCGATCAGGAGCGTTGCGGCGGGTGACGCGGTGGTCTCACCCAAGGTGACCCGGCGGCTGTTGTCCCGGTTCATCGGTGACGACCCCGCCCCGACGCGGACGCCCGAGATCCTCGACGACCTGACGGAACGCGAGCTCGAGGTGCTCCGCCACCTCGCGACAGGGCTGTCGAACGCGGAGATCGCGCAACAGCTGTATCTCTCCGAGGCCACCATCAAGACCCACGTCGGCAAGATCCTGACCAAGCTCGGCCTCCGCGACCGCGTGCAGGCGGTGGTGCTGGCCTACGAGACCGGGCTGGTCACGCCCGGCTCGTAGGCCCCCGGTTCAGGCCGTGAAGGTACCCACCGTCGGCAAAGCGAAGCAGGTCTTCCCCGACTGGTAGGTGACATCCCCGTAGAGCGCCGCGAGGACGGTCCCTGCGCCGGTCGCCACGGTCTTCGACATCGTCGGCACTCCGAGCAGGACGTCGTTCAAGGGCTCCATGCCGCCCTTGAAGGTGGTCGTGTTGAACCAGATCAGGCTGAGCCCGGACTGCTTCGGGAAGTCGACGTGGGCGGGCAGCGCCTGGAATCGCAACTGACCGCGCTCGATGAAGGGCGGTAGGGGGAAGTTGGGTCCGGCCTGCGCGGAGGCGACCGTGACGGTCACCGGGGTCTCGCCGACCCCACAGCCGAGAGTCGGTGCGGGATACATGAAGTCCTGCGGTGTGGTCACGCCGAACTCGGGGAGGCCGAGAGGGCCGAGCGCCGCCGCGCCGAGAATCTTCTGGAGCACCGCCAACGCCTCGGGCGACTGCATACCGGACTCCGCAAGCAGGGCGGCGGGCGCCGAGCCGGGCGGCTGCACGGCCGTGGGGGATGCGCCCGCCTGCCCGGCAACGGTGAGGGCGAGGGCCGCGGCGGAGGCCACGGCCACGGACATCCTGCGAAGGATCAGGGGGAGACGCATGTTGCTCCTCGGCTGGTACGTGAACTCGACGGACAGGAACCCGACCGATGTGAACTGCATCACGCGGAATGTCTAAATGTCAACTAGAGGGTTTGGGTTGACCTCGACTAGAGGTTTGCATCCACGTCAACCAGAGGGTTCTGGTTTACACCGGAAACCCGGGAGAATTTCCGGGCCTCCGCACGTTGATCGGGCAGAGGGCCCGACAGGGGACCGAGGAAAGGCAGGCCGATGATTCCGGCGTTGTTCGTGCTCTACGTCGTCATCGAGGTCGCTGCGGTGATCTGGGTGGGCAGCGCCATCGGTGTGCTGTGGACGATTGCGCTGTTCCTGCTCGGCTGGATGGTCGGCCTGGTCCTGGTCCGCTCGCAGGGCCGCAAGGTGATCGAGGGGTTCCGGCGCGCAGGCCGCGGCACCGGGTCGGCGAGCGGCGCCGTCGCGGACGGGGCGGTGGTCGCCGCGGGCACGGTCCTGCTGGTGATCCCCGGCCTCGTCACCTCCGCGCTCGGACTGCTCCTGCTGATCCCACCGACCCGCTGGGTGCTCCGGCCACTCGTCTTGATCCTCGGCGGTCGACGCCTCGGCATGGTGACCGCGGCAGGCGGGGTCGGCGCCGACGTGTACTCGCGCACCCGACGCCGCACGGTGGTGGACGGCGTCATCGTCGAGGACACCATCGTCGAGGACGTCACGTACGCGACCGAGACCCCCACCTCACCCTCGGGCACCGGTGAACCGCTGGCGATCGAGGGGGAGATCATCATTCCGGATCCCGGTGGCACGGCGCCAGGTCCACGGCGGGCAGACTGAACCCCCGTGGGTACCCAATTGTTGGTCGGCGGTCGCATCTACAGCCCCGCCGCACCTGATGCGACATCGATGGCCGTGACCGATGGCACCGTGGTGTGGGTCGGCGAGGACCGCCCCGGGCGCGCGCTCCATCCCGACGCGGAGATCATCGAGCTCGACGGAGCGTTCGTGACACCGGCCTTCGTGGACACCCACGTCCACGTGACGGCCCTCGGACTGATGCTCACCGGCCTCGACCTGACCGGCGCCCGATCCCGGCGCGAGTGCCTCGACCTGGTTCGCCGGTACGCCGAGGAGCAGGATGACGCGGTGATCTGGGGACACGGCTGGGACGAGACCACCTGGACCGACGACCCGGGCGCCCCGACCACCACCGAACTCGACGCCGCCGCACCGGGCCGGATGGTGTACCTGGCCCGGATCGACGTCCACTCCGCCGCGGCCTCGTCGCTGCTGCGGCGTGCGGGCGGCGTCGACGACGCCGAGGCCCCGGTCACCGCGGAGGATCACCACCGGGTCCGCGCGGCCGCCAGGGAGCTGCTCACCACGACCCAGCGCGCGCGGTCCAGGACCGCTGCGCTCGACAGCGCCGCAGCCAACGGGATCGTCGCGGTGCACGAATGCGCAGGCCCCGACATCTCCGGCCGCGAAGACCTGCGCGAACTGCTCGCACACCCGCACGGGGTCGAGGTGCGCGCCTACTGGGGACAGCCGGTGAAGACCGCGGCGGAGGCGAAGGCGCTCCTCGCCGAGACCGGAGCGGCCGGCCTCGGTGGCGACCTCTTCGTCGACGGCGCGATCGGATCCCGCACGGCCTGGTTGCACGAGCCGTACGCCGACCGCCCCGATACAGGAAATGCCTACCTCGACGTCGACACGATCGTGGCGCACCTGCGCGCCTGCACCGAGGCCCGCATCCAGGCCGGCTTCCACGTGATCGGTGACGCCTCGGTCGAGGCCGTGGTCGAGGCGTTCGAGCGCGTGGCAGGCGAGCTCGGTGGCCCCGCGGTCGCGGCGTGCGGTCACCGTCTCGAGCACGTCGAGATGATCACCGCCGAGCAGGCGGCGACCCTCGGCGGACTCGGCGTGGTCGCCAGCGTCCAGCCGGTCTTCGACGAGCTCTGGGGCGGCGACCACGGTCTCTATGCCCAGGCCCTCGGGCGGGATCGCGCGGCGACCCTCAACCCGTTCGCCGCGATGGCGGCGGCGGGTGTGTCCCTGGCCTTCGGATCCGACGCACCGGTCACGCCCGTCGAGCCGTGGGCGATGCTCAGGGCCGCGGTCAACCATCGCACCGAGGGCAGCGGCGTCTCGCCGCGTGCCGCCTTCTCCGCCGCCACCCGCGGGGCCTGGCGGGCCGGTGGTGTCCGCGACGGACTGGCGGGCACGCTGGTCCCGGGTGCGCCCGCCTCGTACGCCGTCTGGGAGGCCGGTGAACTGGTGGTCACCGCGGCCAAGGACTCCGTCCAGCGCTGGTCGACCGATCCACGGTCCCGGGTGCCCGCGCTGCCGCACCTCGATCCCGAGTCCCCGAGCCCGGTGTGCCTGCGAACCGTGCACCGCGGGGAGATCATCTATGAGCGTTGAGGTGACCACCTCGACCCAGACCCGATCCCGCAAGCCCCGATTGTCGACGCTCCGCGACTGCGCCCTGGCGTTCGGGTCCGGTGCGCTGCTGTTCGTGAGCTTCCCGCCGCGACCGCTGTGGTTCCTCGCCCCCTTCGCCGTCGCGCTGCTCGTGCTGGTGCTGACGCGGTTCGGCGCGGGTGATCGCGCCGGGACCGCCGAGGACCGGCTGCCGCTGCGCTGGAGGGGAGCGTTCGGGTACGGATTCCTCGCCGGGCTCGGTTTCCTGCTGCCGCTGCTGCCCTGGGTGGGGGAGTACGTCGGTCCGGCGCCCTGGCTCGCCCTTGCCGCCGCGGAGGCAGTGTTCTTCGGGCTGTTCGGCATCCTCGCCGTCATCCTCGTCCGTCTGCCACTGGCACCGCTGTGGATCGCGTGCGCGTGGACGTTGACGGAATGGCTGCGGTCGAGCGTCCCGTTCGGCGGCTTCCCGTGGGGACGGCTGGCGTTCGGACAGGCCGACGGCTGGCTGCTCTCGCTCGCCGCGGTCGGAGGCGCTCCGCTGCTCGGATTCGCCGTCGCGCTGACCGGCACCGGGATCGCGGCACTGACGGTGGCGATCGCCCGCCGTCTCCCGGTCCGGCACCTACTCACAGCAGGCGCATTCGTGCTCGCCATGCCGGTGCTCGCCGCGGCGCTGTGGCCCACCGTTCCCGGCATGGAATCCGTGGACGACGCGGCGGGCGATCGGCGGATCGTCGTGGCCGCGATCCAGGGCAGCGTGCCCCGGCTCGGACTCGAGTTCAACGCCCAACGTCGCGCGGTCCTCGACAATCACGTCCGGGAGACCCTCGCGCTCGCGGGGGACGTGCGGGCGGGCACGCAGCCACAGCCCGACCTGGTGATCTGGCCGGAGAACGCCTCGGACATCGATCCGTTGCGCAATGCCGACGCGGCCGCCGCGATCGAGGCCGCCTCGCGTGCCGTCGGCGCTCCGATTCTCGTCGGCGCCGTCCTGGTGAACGGCGACCGAACCACCACGAACTCCGTCATCGTCTGGGACGGCGACAACGGGCCACAGGACCGCCACGACAAGAAGATCATCCAGCCGTTCGGCGAGTACCTGCCCTACCGCAGCTTCTTCCGGCACTTCTCGTCGTATGCGGACCAGGCGGGCAACTTCGTTCCCGGCAACGGCAACGGAGTGGTGACCGCCGCCGGGATCCCGGTCGGCGTGGCGACCTGTTACGAGGTCGCGTTCGACCGAGCGCTCAGCCAGGCGGTCAGGGCGGGCGCCCAGTTGATCGCGGTGCCGACCAACAACGCGACCTTCGGGGACACCGAGATGACGTATCAGCAGCTCGCGATGTCGCGCGTGCGGGCCGTCGAACACGGTCGGGTCGTTGTGGTGGCCGCCACATCCGGCGTCAGCGCGATCGTCGCCCCCGATGGATCCGTACAGGAATCTTCGTCACTTTTCGTGCCTGCGGCGCTTGTCGCGGAGGTTCCACTTCGGGCCTCCACTACGCTGGCTACTCGACTCGGCCCGATTCCGGAGATCGTTCTCTGTGTCGGTGCCGCATTGGCCCTCGTCGTCGCACTCGTGCGGCGGCGGCGGTCGGCCGGACCGATCAACTGACGGCGGCAGACGCATCACGAAGGAAACCAGCCTCGGCTGGCAGGGAGGATCAAGATGGCAGCGGGTACGCCAGGCGGGGACACACCGAGCGCGCACACCTTGGTGATCATTCCGACGTACAACGAGCGGGAGAACATCGGCCTGATCATCGGCCGCCTGCACGCCGCGCTCCCGAACACGCATGTGCTCGTGGCGGACGACGGCAGCCCGGACGGCACCGGCGACCTGGCCGACAAGCTGGCCGAGCAGGACGCCGCCGGCCGGATCCACGTCATGCACCGCACCGAGAAGAACGGCCTCGGAGCCGCATACATCGCAGGTTTCAAATGGGGCCTCGAGCGTGACTACCGCGTCATCGTGGAGATGGACGCGGACGGCAGCCACGCCCCTGAGCAGCTGCACCGGCTGCTCGACCAGATCGACGCGGGCGCCGACGTCGTCGCGGGCTCGCGCTACGTCCCCGGTGGCTCCGTGGTGAACTGGCCCAAGCGACGCGAGTTCCTCTCCCGCGGCGGCAACATCTACTCCCGGCTCGCGCTCGGCGTGAAGATCAAGGACATCACCGGCGGCTTCCGTGCCTACCGGCGCGAGGTGCTCGTGGCGCTCGACCTCGACGCCGTCGAGTCGCACGGCTACTGCTTCCAGGTCGACCTCGCCTGGCGTGCGATCCAGCACGGGTTCACCATGGTGGAGGTGCCGATCACGTTCACCGAGCGCGAGTTCGGCGAGTCCAAGATGGACGGCAACATCGTGCAGGAGGCGTTGCTCAAGGTCACCGTCTGGGGCATGCGCAACCGCTGGAACAAGGCGAAGGCACTGTTCGGGAAGTAAGCAGGGCATCGGATACGACAACGCCGCCCCCGGGGATTTCCCCGGGGGCGGCGTTGATGCGTTCGGGCGAGGCCCGGCGCCGACTAGGCTCCGCGTCGCGGTGTCTCAGGCGCCGGCTCCGCTACGCTCCGCGTCGCTTGGTCTTCAGCAGGTCCAGACGCTCCTTGAGCAGCTCCTCGAGCTCCTCGACGGAACGGCGCTCGAGCAGCATGTCCCAGTGGGTACGCGGAGGCTTGACCTTCTTGGCCTCCGGCGCGGTGCCCTCGAGGAGGCTGCCCTCCAGGCCGTTCTTGCACAGCCAGGTGCCGGGGATCTCGGCATCGTCGGAGAAGGGGACGTCGAACTCTTCGCCGTTGTCGCAGCGGTACCGGGCCATACGGCGGGGTGCCAGGTCGTGGTCGCGATCGGTCTCATAGCTCACCGCTCCGAGTCGGCTTCCTCGAAGTACGCGATCTGCCATGGTGGTGTCCTCTCCCTAGGTCGGCACGCGAGCGCGCTGGATCGGCAGCAATACACCGATCAGCAGGCATTCACTCATCTTCAACGCCACGGACGCTGGAATGGTTCCCGGGCGTCGCACAGACGCAACCGCCCCATCTTACCGGTTTGCGAACCTCCGACCGCACAGCGTCGTCGGTCGGCACGGCGTCGCCGGCAGGCGCAGTAAGGTGACTGACCGTGGCAGGCCCCTCTCGCAGACTCGACTCGTGCGTGTGGTGTGGACGCGAGGTCGCCGACGTCGGCATCGGGCGGCGCCGCCGCTACTGTCGCCAGTCCTGTCGCCAGCGCGCATACGAACAGCGCAGCGCGGTCAAGGGCACCTCCATTCCCGCCGACGCCGTCGTCCTGACCGCCGACGAGGCGGCCGCGCTCGTGGATCGGATGTTCGAGGCCCGCTGCGCCGCGGAGGATGTCGAGACCGCCGTCTCAGAGGGCGCGGAGCAGTCCGAGCTGGCGTCGTTGTGCGCCCGGCTGGTCCGGCTCGCGCGAGAGGCCGAGCGCTTCCGCTGAGCCGGATGAGGGGCCATTACGCGCGAATGCGCAGGACATGGAACCAAAGGTCGAAACGGACGACAATAGCAGTCCGCGGCCGATACTCTGTGTAACGCGGCCGACACAAATCCGGACATACAAAATAGTGCGCAACCTGCGCCGAATACACCTTCGAGTTCTGTCTACTCGCTTGGGGAGTGCGATGACGACTACACATTCGCAGGGGCCAGCCCAAGACCCTTACGGGCAGTACACGGAATTTCCGCTGTCGGCAGTCCAGCGGAGCATGTGGTTCGCACAGCAACTCAGCCCCACCGTCCCGGAGTTCATCGCGCACTACATCGAACTGCACGGCGACCTGGACCTCGAACTGCTCCGCAGATCGGTCGACGCCGCGGCGCGCGAGTTCGAATCACCGCTGCTGAAGATGGTGGACGTCGAGGGCGAGCCGCATCAGGTGATCGACCCGGACTGCGACACCTCCACCGGCTACATCGACTTCCGAGGGGAACCCGATCCGACCGCCGCCGCCCACGCGTGGATCGAGGGGGAGTACACGACGCCGGTCGACCTGGCCAGTGACCGACTGATCGATACCTCGGTCCTGCAGGTCGGCGACCGAGATTACCTGTGGTACGCGCGAATTCACCACGTGGTTCTCGACGGCTACGGCGGTGCGACGCTGATCAACCGGATGGCGGCGCACTACACGGCGGCCGTCAACGGCACCGAACCGGAGCCGAATCGCGCTCTGCCCGTTCGCGATCTCTACGACCTGGACCAGAAGTACAGGAACTCCGACCGATTCACCGCGGACCGGCAGTACTGGGCGGAACACATCGTCGGCATCGAGTCGGGTTCCACCCTCGCCCACCGGGAGGCACCGGCCACCGCGCGCAGTTCGCTGGTGAGTGCTCGCCTGTCGGATGCGGGGCTGTCCGCGCTGGAGGATTCGGACCACCGGGTCGGAGCGACCTCGGCCGCGGTGATCATCGCGGCCTTCGGTTGCTACCTCGGGCGGATGACGGGCGAGCGCGACCTCCTCGTCAACCTCCCGGTGTCCGGCCGGACGACGGCACAGCTGCAGCGATCCGGGGGCATGCTCGCCACCGTCGCACCCCTGCACATCACGGTGAACGAAACCGACACCGTCTCCGAGCTCGTCGCGCGGGTCCAGCTCGAGCTGATGGGGGCACTCCGGCATCAGCGGTGCAGCGTCGAGGACATCCGCCGCGATGCAGGGCTGACCGGCTCCTCCCGTGGGCTCGCAGGCCCGATGGTCAACGTCATGCTGTTCAACCAGGTGGTCACCCTCGGGCCCATCGTCGGCGGCTATCACATCGTGACCTCGGGACCCGTCGACGACCTGCTGGTGAACATCTACAAGAGCGGCTCCGACGAGCGGACCCTCGTCGATTTCCGCGGCAACCCGAACCGCTACGACGAGGACGAGCTGAAGGCCCACCACACCCAGTTCGTCGAGCTGCTCGAGGAGTTCCTGACAGCCACCCCCTCCACCAGGCTCGGCGACATCCACGCGGCCAGCGCGGAGGCGGGCGTCCGCCAACGCCGGATCAACGAGGACCGCGACTACTGGACGCACGCGCTCGCCCACCTGCCCGAGGCCGCCTCGGTGCCCCTCGACCGGCCTCGACCCGTGCGACCGTCTGGACCGACGGGGCACGTCGACATCGAGATCGACCGACGCATCCACCGCCGGATGGCCGATTTGGCCTGGCAGTCGGACTCGAGCGTCTTCGCGGTGATGCACACCGCGCTCGCCGTGTTGCTCGGCAGGCTCGCGGACACCGACGACGTCGTCCTCGGCACCGTCGTCAACCGCAGGCAGGCGACCGAGCCACCCGACACCGCCGATCCGGGCAACCCGGTGGTGTTGCGGAACACGGTCTCGGGGGCCTTCACGTTCACCGACCAACTCGCCGCCATCCGCGATTCGGATCGGACGGCGCTGCGACACTCCGACTTTCCATACGAGAAGGTCGTCGATGGACTGGTCGCCGCGCCGGGGCCACCCTGCCGGGTGCTGTTCGAATTCGGCAACAAGGGGGATCCCGAATCCGGCCCGGACGGCCTGAGGATCGGGACGGGAGAGGTCGACGTCCGCCTCGTCTTCACCGAACTGACCACCCATGCAGGGGAACCGGCGGGGATCGTGGGCCGCATCCTGTTCCGGACAGACCTGTACGACCGCACCACCATCGCCGAGTTCGCGGACCGGATCGACCGTATCCTGCAGAGTGCCACCGCCGACCCCGATCTGCCGGTCGGCGACATCAGACTCCTCGGCCCTGCCGAGTTCGACTCGCTCACACCGGTCCTGGGCGCACCAGGCGTACCGCCACAGACGCTGCCCGACATCCTCTCCGCGGCCGCCGCGATCGCACCCGACCACGAGGCCCTGACGTTCGAGGGCACCAGCCTGACCTATCGCGAACTCGACGCTCGGTCCACCCAGCTCGCACGTGTGCTGATCGGCCGTGGGATCGGTCCGGAATCGGTTGTCGCGCTGTCGATAGCCAGATCGATCGACTCGGTGCTCGCGTTGTGGTCGGTCACCAAGACCGGTGCGGCCTTCGTGCCGGTCGACCCCCACTATCCGCCGGACCGCATCGCCCACATGCTCACCGATTCCGGCGCGGTGCTCGGACTCGCCGCAGGTGACGGTGAACGGTCCGACGCCACGCCGTGGCTTGACCTGCACGACCCCGAGCTCGGCCGCCTGTGGTCGGGGCAGTCGACGGCCCCGATCACCGATGCGGACCGCACCGGCGCGCTGCGGGTCGAGCATGCGGCGTACCTGATCTACACCTCCGGGTCCACCGGCCTGCCCAAGGGTGTCGTCGTCACGCACCGAGCCCTGGCGAACCTGGCAGCCGATTCTCGCGAGCGGTTCGCCGTCACGCCGGACTCGCGGACCCTGCACTTCAGCTCGCCCAGCTTCGACGCGTCGATCATGGAGCTGTTCATGACCGTCTGTGCCGGCGCGACGATGGTCATCGCCCCCTCCACCCTGTACGGCGGCGCCGAACTGGCCGAGCTCCTCGGCAGGGAACGCGTCACGCACGCGTTCGTCATCCCGGCCGTGCTCGCCTCGGTCGACCCGGCCGGACTCGACCACATCGAGTCCATCCTCACCGGAGGAGACGTCTGTCCGCCGGCCCTCGTCGAGCAGTGGGGCCCTGGCCGGGCCCTGTTGAACGGGTACGGCCCGACCGAGGCCACCGTCATCGCGAGCGCCAGCGGACCGCTGTCGCCAGGGGAGAGGGTCGGCATCGGCCGCCCCTTCGTCGGCTTCGGGCTGATGGTGCTGGACTCCCGACTGAACCCGGTCCCGGTCGGGGTCCCCGGCGAGCTGTACATCTCCGGCCCCGGGGTCGCCAGGGGATACCACCGGCGACCGACGACCACCGCCGAGCGTTTCGTCGCGAACCCACATTCGCACTCCGGCGCGCCGATGTACCGCACTGGCGATCTGGTCCGCTGGGCACGGAGAAACGGCGAGATCTCCCTCGAATACCTGGGCCGCACCGACTTCCAGATCAAGATCCGTGGGTTCCGTATCGAGCTCGGCGAGATCGATGCGGTGCTGCGCTCGCATCCGAGCGTCGGCTTCGCGCTGACCACCGGCCACCCGGGCCCTTCGGGTGACACCGTGCTGGTGAGTTACCTCGTGCCCGAATCGGGCCGCGACGTCGACGAATCCGAGGTCCTCGCGCAGGCCGCAGCCGCGCTGCCTGCGCACATGGTGCCCGCCAGCCTCACCGTCCTCGACGAGGTGCCGTTGACCCCGGCGGGCAAGGTGGACCGAAAAGCGCTGCCAGCGCCTCGTTTCGACGCGGACGGCACCGGATACCGGGCACCGAGGAACGGGGCCGAGGAGGCGATCGCGGCGGTCCTCGCGGGGGTGCTGCAACGCGAGCGAATCGGCGTCGACGACAGCTTCTTCGATCTCGGCGGCAACTCACTGGTTGCCACCAAGGTGGTGGCACGGGTCAATGCGGCCCTCGGCACCGAGATCGGGGTGCTCGACCTGTTCGAGGCACCGACCGTGGCGAGCCTCGCGGCGCGAATCGGAGCCGGCGGCGGGCGCACCGCGCCAGGACCCGTGCTGCGGGCGGTACCGCGTACCGGTCCGGTACCGGTATCTCTGGCCCAGCAACGGATGTGGATCGTCAATCAACTGGACACCTCCTCGGCCGCCTACAACATCCCGATCGCCGTGTACCTGTCGGGCGAACTGGACCTGGCCGCGCTCCGGATGGGACTCGTCGATGTCCTCACCCGCCACGAATCGCTGCGCACCGTCTTCCCGAACAGCGAGAACGGCCCGGTCCAGGTGGTGCTGCCCACCGAGAGGGCCATCCCCGATCTCGAGGTGACGGCCACCAGCGACGCCGAGCTCGACGAGCACCTGAAGCTGATCGCGACCGCGGGATTCGACGTAGCCGAGGAACTGCCGGTCCGGATCAGGCTGCTGCGCACCGGCCCCACCGAGCACGTCCTGGTCATCGTGGCCCACCACATCGCGGCGGACGGACTGTCGATGCCGCCGCTCGCGCGCGATGTCATGACCGCCTACGTCTGCCGTTCGTCGGGTCGGGAACCGGATTGGTCACCGCTCGAGGTCCAGTACACGGACTTCGCTGTGTGGCAGCGCGACATCCTCGGATCCGAACACGATCCGGAGAGCCGGCTCTCGCGGCAACTCGACTTCTGGACGCGCGCCCTCGACGGCGCACCCGAGCTGCTCGAACTGCCGACCGACCGACCTCGTCCCGCGCAACCGACCGTTCGCGGTGGCGTCGTCGACTTCACCATTCCGGCGCACCTCCATCGCGGGCTGCTCGAGATCGCGGGTGCGCGGAACGCCAGCCTGTTCATGGTCCTGCACGCTGCGCTGGCGGTGCTGTTGGCGAGGGCGAGCGACTCGACCGACATCTCGATCGGCACCCCGGTCGGCGGTCGGGGCGAGGCGGCGCTCGACGACGTGGTCGGCATGTTCGTCAACACACTCGTGTTGCGCACCCAGGTGGACATCGGCGGTGCCTTCTCGGACCTGCTCACCCAGACCCGCACCACCGATCTCGAGGCCTTCGGGCACACCGACCTCCCGTACGAACTGCTGGTGGAGGCGC
Organism: Rhodococcus sp. UNC363MFTsu5.1; assembly: GCF_000686785.1. Classification (NCBI taxonomy): domain Bacteria; kingdom Bacillati; phylum Actinomycetota; class Actinomycetes; order Mycobacteriales; family Nocardiaceae; genus Rhodococcus; species Rhodococcus sp. UNC363MFTsu5.1. The sequence continues at coordinate 86,360 of NZ_JMLO01000013.1, read as the reverse complement.
TGCACCCCAATCGCTCCGCCGCGCATTCGCCGCTGTTCCAGGTGATGTTGGTCCTGCAGGGGCTCGAGGGCACCGAACTGGAGTTGCCCGGCCTCGACGTGCGCGTCAGCGATGTGGACACCCAGACGGCCAAGTTCGACCTCCAGGTGATCCTCACCGAGAACTGGGTGGACTCGGACCAACACGGCCTCGACGGTCAGCGCGAACCCGGGCCGATCACCGCCCAGTTCTCCTATGCCCGTGACCTGTTCGATCCGGCCTCGATGTCGGGACTCGCCGAACGGTTCGTCAGGATCCTGGAGGCGGTGACCGCCGACGCCGACGCGACTGTCGGCGACATCGCATTGCTCGGAGCCGACGAGCAGGAGCGGGTGCTCGAGGGATGGAACAACACCGCAGCCCCGGTCCCCGACACCACGCTCGTCGGACTCCTCGACGAGCAAGCGGAGCGCACACCGGACTCGGTCGCCCTCGTGGTCGACGCCGAAAGACTCACCTACGCCGAGTTCGACGCGCGCGTCAATCAGTTGGCCAGGGAGCTGATCTCCCGGGGCGTCGGACCCGAATCGCGCGTGGCCGTGGCCATCCGGCGTTCCACCGAACTCGTGATCGGCATCCACGCGATCGTCAAGGCCGGCGGCGCGTACGTTCCGCTCGACCCCGACCACCCCGCGGCCAGAACCGAGTACGTGCTCGACAGTTCCGCGCCCGTGTGCGTGCTCAGCACCGGGGCCGACCACGCCGACCTGCGCAGCCCCGTCGAAGTGCTGCAGATCGATTCGATGGACCTGTCCCGGCACTCGACGTCACCGATCACCGATGCGGACCGAACCGCACCACTACGGCCCGACAACACCGCCTACGTCATCTACACCTCCGGCTCGACCGGCCGACCGAAGGGTGTCGCGGTCACCCACCGCGCCATCGTCAACCGGCTGATCTGGATGCAGGAGACCTATGGTCTCGATCCGACCGATGCGGTCCTGCAGAAGACCCCGGCGACCTTCGACGTGTCGGTGTGGGAGTTCTTCTGGCCGTTGCAGACCGGAGCCAGGCTGGTCGTCGCGGCACCGGACGGACACCGCGACCCCGGGTATCTCTCTCGCATCATCGAGGCCGAGCGGGTCACCACCATGCACTTCGTGCCCTCGATGCTGGCCGCGTTCACCTCGGAGGCCGACCCCGAGCGGTGCACCTCGCTGCGCCGGGTGTTCTGCAGCGGCGAGGCGCTCCCGCCGGCCACCGCCGACGCCTTCCGCCGCTTCAGCGACGCGGACCTGCACAATCTCTACGGCCCGACGGAGGCCGCGGTCGACGTGACCTCGTGGGAATGCAGCGAATACGACCGCGTCACCGTGCCCATCGGCGCACCGGTGTGGAACACCGGTGTGTACGTCCTCGACTCGCGTCTGCACCCGGTGCCGCTCGGGATTCCGGGAGAGCTCTACCTCGTCGGCAGCCAGCTTGCCCGTGGCTACGTGGGCCGCAGCGGGCTGACCGCGGATCGATTCGTTGCCAGTCCGTTCGGCGCCCCCGGCGAGCGGATGTACCGGACCGGCGACGTCGTCCGCTGGCGGCGCAACTGGGAGGCGCTCGGGTCGCTGGAGTACATCGGCCGATCCGATTTCCAGGTCAAGCTCCGTGGACTGCGGATCGAACTCGGCGAGGTCGAGTCGGCCATGTTCGTCGACCCTGCGGTGGCGCAGGCGGTTGTCGTCGTGCACAACAGCCCCATCACCGGCGAGAGCCTGGTCGGCTACGTGATCGCGGAGACCGGCGCCGAGGTGGACACGGCCGAGCTGCGCGATTCCCTGGGAAAGCTGCTGCCCGGCTACATGGTGCCCGCCCAGATCATGGTGCTCGACGAGTTCCCGCTCGGCGCCACCGGCAAGCTCGATCGAAAGGCCCTGCCCGCACCCGATTTCCTGGTCTCTGGCGCGGAGTACCTGGCGCCGAGCAACCCGATCGAGGAGATCCTCGCGACGATCACCGCGGACCTACTCGGCAGACCGCGGATCGGCGTGCTCGACAACTTCTTCGATCTGGGTGGGAACTCGCTGATCGCCACCAGGCTCGTCGCGCGCGCCAACTCGGCGCTCGGGTCACAGCTCGGGGTTCGTGAGGTCTTCGACTCCCTGACGGTGGCAGGCATGGCGGCCCGCATCGAATCCCAGGCCTCTCACGAGAGCGGCAGGCCGGCACTGGTCGCGGGGTCGCGCCCCACTCCGGTGCCGGTTTCGTTGGCTCAGAAGCGAATGTGGTTCATCAACCAGTTCGACACCGATTCTCCGGCCTACAACGTGGCGATGGCGGTGCGCCTGACCGGACGACTCGACGAGGACGCGTTGCGGGCGGCCGTGGCGGACGTACTCGAGCGGCACGAATCGCTGCGAACGCTCTTCCCGTCCGTGGACGGCGAACCGACCCAGGTCGTCGTGTCGACCGCCGAGGCGTTGCCGGACCTTCCCACCGAGGAGGTCGACGAATCGGATCTCGACGCGCGGATCGCCGCACTGGCGGGCTCCGGTTTCGACGTGACGGTCGCGGTTCCGTTGCGCGCGGGCCTGTTCCGAACCGGCCCCGACGAGCACGTGCTGGCCCTCGTCGTGCACCACATCTGCGCGGACGGGTTCTCGCTTGCCCCCCTCGCGCGGGACCTGATGGTCGCGTACACCGCCCGCTCCGATGGGCACGGACCGCAATGGGCGTCGCTTCCGGTCCAGTACGCCGACTTCACGCTGTGGCAGCACCGGGTGCTCGGTGAGTTCACGGATCCGGACAGCCTGCTCTCGATCCAGCTCGACCACTGGCGACAGGAGCTCGACGGCATGCCGGAGCTGCTGGCACTGCCCACCGATCGCCCGCGGCCGCAGGTCCCGTCCATGCGCGGCGCCGTGCAGGAATTCGACATCGACCAGCAAGTTCACCAGCAGCTGGTACGGCTGGCCCGCGAACACAGTTCCAGCGTCTTCATGGCCGTGCACGCCGCACTCGCGGTGTTGCTCGCGCGCTCGTGCGACACCGACGACGTGCCCATCGGCACGCCCATCGCGGGCCGCGGCGAAGCCGCCCTCGACGACATGGTCGGCATGTTCGTCAACACCCTGGTACTGCGAAGCCGGGTGGGCAGCGACACCAGCTTCGCCGACCTGCTGGCGCGGACCCGCGAGACCGACCTGCGCGCATTCCACCACGCGGACCTCCCGTTCGAGCGCCTGGTCGATGCCCTGGCATTGGAGCGTTCGACCTCCTACACCCCGCTGTTCCAGGTGGTGTTCGAGTTCCGCAACAACGAGCGGGCGCGCCTGGAGCTGCCCGGCCTGACCGTCGAGGGCATCGACCTGGGCACGGAGATCTCGAACTTCGACCTCCAGCTCACCTGCACCGAGGAGTTCGACGAGACCGGCGCACCGGCGGGGATCTCCGCCGGGTTCACGTACGCGACGGATCTTTTCGACCCCGCGACCGTTGCCGGGTTCGGTCGACGATTGGTGGCGATCCTCGCCGCGGTCACCGCCGATCCCACCGTCGCGATCGGGGACATCGAGCTCCTCGATGCCGCCGAGCTCTCCGAGCTCGCCCCCGCACGCGGCGCCGCGTCCGTGGCAGCGCGCACGCTCCCCGAGATCCTCGCCGCCCCCGTCGCGCTCGCGCCCGACTCCGCCGCACTGGTCGTCGAGAATCACGAGCTGACCTACCGCGAGATCGACGAGCGGTCGAACCGGCTCGCCCGGATCCTGATCGCGGAGGGCGTCGGTCCCGGTTCGGTGGTGGCGATCGCGGTACCCAGGTCGGTCGAGTCGGTGCTGTCGGTGTGGGCCGTGACGAAGACGGGTGCCGCCTTCGTCCCCGTCGACCCGGACTATCCGCAGGAACGGATCGAGCACATGCTCACCGACTCCGGGGCGACCGTTGGCCTCACGCTCACCGAGTTCGCCCGGCGGCTGCCCACCCTCGCTCGGTACCTCGAACTCGACGCGCAGGAAACAGAGGCGGCGCTGGCCGCGGGCGCGGCGACGGTGGTGACCGATTCCGATCGGATCGCCCCGTTGTCCCTCGATCACCCTGCGTACGTGATCTACACGTCGGGGTCGACGGGCATCCCGAAGGGCGTCGTCGTCCCGCACCGTGGGCTGGCCAATCTCGCGGCCTCGATGCGGGAGCGGTTCACCATCACCCCGTCGTCACGAACGCTGCACCTGTCCTCGCCCAGTTTCGACGCGTCGGTCCTCGAGCTGGTGATGGCCTTCGGCGCGGGCGCGACCATGGTCGTCGCCCGACCTGGTATCTACGGCGGAACCGATCTCGCCGATCTGCTGCGCCGCGACCGGGTCTCGCACGCCTTCGTCACCCCCGCCGCGCTGGAGTCGGTCGATCCGCACCAACTCGACGACCTGGAGTGCGTCGTGACCGGCGCCGACACCTGCCCGCCGGACCTCGTCGGCAAGTGGGTCACCCCCCGGCGGCGGATGTTCAACGGCTACGGCCCGACCGAGGCGACGGTCGTGGCGACCGTGAGCCCCCCGATGAGTCCCGGCGAACCCGTGGTCATCGGGCGACCGATCCGGGGCTGCGGCCTGCTGGTCCTCGATTCGAGGCTGCGAGCGGTTCCGCTCGGGGTCCCTGGCGAGCTGTACATCAGCGGGCCCTCGCTCGCGGACGGCTACCGCAATCGGGCAGGCACGACGTCCGACCGGTTCGTCGCCAACCCGTTCGGCGGCCCGGGGGAGCGGATGTACCGGACGGGGGACCTGGTCCGGTGGGTTCGCGTCTCCGGCGATGTGACGGGATCCGACGGGACCGCGCCGGTGGCTGACCTCGAGTACCTGGGCCGCACCGACTTCCAGGTCAAGATCCGCGGGTTCCGGATCGAGCTCGGCGAGATCGAGTCGGCACTGGCCAGCTACGAGGGCGTCTCCAGCGCGGTCGCGACCGCGCACTCGAACGGCTCGGGCCCGGGGCGGCTGGTTGGCTACGTGGTTCCCGAGCCGGGGGTGGTGCTCGACGAGGCCTCGATCCTCTCGTTCGTCAGCGGCATCCTGGCTCCGTACATGGTGCCCGCCGCGCTGGTCGTGCTGGACGGTCTGCCGCTGACCCCGGTGGGCAAGCTCGATCGGAAGGCGTTGCCGAAGCCCGACTTCGGTGCCATGGCCACGCCGGGCCGGGCGCCGGAATCCGAACTCGAGGCCGTGCTCGCGACCTTGTTCGCCGAGGTGCTCGGCCTGGATGCGGTGGGTGTGGACGATTCGTTCTTCGCGCTCGGCGGCGACAGCATCATGTCGATCCAGCTCGTGTCGCGCGCCAAGGCGGCCGGAGTGGTGCTGACCCCGCGAGATGTGTTCGAGGCCAAGACCGTCTCGAAACTCGCCCTGGTCGCCGGGCTCGGCGACACCTCGGACGTCGCCCCCCTCGAGGAGCTGGCAGGCGGCGGCGTCGGCGAGATGCCCCTGACCCCGATCGTGGCCTGGCTGCTCGAACGCGGCGGCAACTTCGACCGGCTCACCCAGTCCGCTCTCCTCATCGCGCCCGAGGACCTCACCGACACGGGCGATCTCGGCCGCGCGATCCAGACCGTGCTCGATCGGCACGACATGCTGCGGGCCCGGTTGCAGACGACGGGGGCAACCGATCCGGACGCGAGAATGGAGGTGACCGCGCCGGGCACCGTCGACGCGGCCGACCTCATCCGCCGGGTCGAGGTGTCCGCACCGCCCGAGGACCCCGGCTTCGACGCCGAGGTGCTCGCGCAGTTCGAGGCGGCCGAGCGGCGACTCGACCCGGCCGCGGGCGTCATGATGCAGGTCGTGTGGCTCGATTCCGGTGCTGGCAGCGGCCGAATCCTGATGGTGGTACACCATGCCGTGATCGACGGGGTGTCGTGGCGCGTGTTGGTGCCGGACCTCGCATCGGCATGGGCGCAGATCCGCGCGGGTCAGGATCCGGAGCTGGACCCGGTGGGCACCTCGATGCGGCGCTGGGCACACGCCCTCGTGCAGGAGAGCGAGAACAGAACAGGAGAGCTGGTCCGGTGGCGCGAGATGCTCTCCGGGACCGACCCGGTGATCGGCTCGCGCGCACTGGATCCCGTGGTCGACACGAGCGAGACCGTGCAGAAGATCACCGTCGAGCTGTCGACCGAGGTCACCGACGCGGTACTCACGCGGATCCCGGAGGCGTTCCACGGCAGCGTGAACGACGGCCTGCTCACCGCGCTGGCGATGGCCGTGTCCCGGTGGCGTCGCGACCGCGGAGTGCATGCGAGCGCGACGGTGGTCAATCTCGAAGGGCACGGCCGCGAGGATCAGGTGGTCCCCGGCGCGGACCTGTCGCGGACGGTTGGCTGGTTCACCACGGTCTACCCCATGCGGCTCGAGCTGTCCGACATCGATCTCGACGACGCCTTCGCGGGCGGCCGGGATGCCGGCGCGGCGGTGAAGGCCGTCAAGGAACAACTGCTCGGGGTCCCCGACCACGGCATCGGTTTCGGCATGCTGCGCTATCTGAGCGAACACGCAGGAGAACTGGGGGAGCTGCCGTCGCCGCAGATCAGCTTCAACTACCTCGGCCGCCTCACCGCGGGCGGCACCGACGACGGGCCGAACGTCGGGTGGAGCCCGGTCGCGGACACCGATCTGGATCTGGTCGGCACCGTCGACACGCCACCGGCATCGGTGCTGGACATCAACGCGGTCACCACCGAGACCTCCGACGGCCCGCGTCTGCGGTCCACATGGGCTTTCCCCGGCGAGGTCATCACCGCCGTCGAGGCGAGCGAACTCGCGGGACTGTGGGCCGAGGCGCTGACCGCGCTGGCGCGGCACGCCGCCACCCCCGGTGCGGGCGGGCTCACCCCGTCGGACCTCGACCTGGTCGACCTCGAGCAGGGCACCATCGAACGACTCGAGGACCGTTACCCCGACCTCGCCGACATCTGGTCGTTGTCCCCACTGCAGACCGGGCTGCTCTTCCACGCGCTGCTGGCCGACAAGTCGGTCGATCAGTACACGGTGCAACTCGCGCTCGATGTCCGGGGCGCCGACCCCGACCGGATCCGGCGGGCGGGCCAGGCCCTCCTCGACCGGCACCCGAACCTGCGGACGTCCTTCATCGCCGACATCGACGGCACCACCGTGCAGGTGCAGCACGGGCACGTGCCGGTGCCGTGGACCGAGCTGGACGTGACGGGGCGGGGCGACCGGGATCGTGAGTCCGAGATCGCACGCCTCATGGACGAGGACCGGCACCACGGATTCGACATGAAATCGCCTCCACTGCTGCGATTCCTGCTCATCCGGACCGGCCCCGACACCCACCGACTGGTGATGACGAACCACCACATCCTGCTCGACGGCTGGTCCGCGCCGCTGCTCCTGCGGGAGCTGCTGGCCCTGTACGCGACCGACGGCGACGCGACGACACTGCCGCGGGCCAACGCCTACCGGGACTACCTGAAGTGGTTGTCCCAGCGCGATTCCGAGAAGTCGATGGACGTGTGGATGCAGGCCCTCGCCGGAGTCGACGAACCCACGCTCGTCGCGCCGCTGGACCGGGCCCGGCTGCAGTGGGACACCGCTCTCTCGGTCCTCGTCGAGATGGGGATCGAACGGACGCAACGACTGCGGGCCGTGGCACGCGAGCGCGGGCTCACCCTGAACACGCTCATCCGGGCCGCATGGGGCATCATCGTCGCCGAGCTGACAGGCCGCGACGACGTGGTCTTCGGCAGCACCGTGTCCGGGCGCCCCCCGCAGATCCCCGGCATCGAGTCGATGATCGGACTGTTCATCAACACGCTGCCCGTCCGGATCACCCTCGACCCGTTCGAGAGCCTCGGCGAGCTGCTGAGCCGGATCCAGGACGAACAGACCGCCCTGCTCGATCACCACTACCTCGGACTCAGCGACATCCAGGACGCGGCCGGGCCCGCGGCCACCTTCGACACCCTGACCGTCTTCGAGTCGTACCCGTTCGACCGGGCGGCACTGACAGCCGACGTCGACATCGCCGGGCTGCGCGTGCTCGGGATCCCCGAGATCAACGACGCGGCCCACTATCCGCTGGCGATGGTCGCCTCCGCGGAGGACCAGTTGCGACTCAAGGTCGAGTACTTCCCGGATCTGTTCGAGCGCGCGGAGGCGGAGACCATCGCCGCGCGCACCGCGCGGGTGCTGGACGCCTTCGCCGAGACCCCGGACCTGCCGCTGTCCCGGCTGCGGCTGCTCTCACCCGAGGAAGAAGCAGAGCTGCTCCCGGTCGACGGCGGTGCGATCGAGGGCGCGCGGACGCTGCCCGAGCTGTTCGCGGACGGCGCTGGGATCGACCCCGACGCGGTGGCGCTGTCGATGGCAGGCCGCGAGATGTCCTATCGCGAACTCGACGAGCGCTCGAATCAGATCGCCAGGAGTCTGCTCGACCGGGGCGTCGGACCGGGTACGGTCGTCGCGCTCGCGATCAGGCGTTCCATCGAATCGGTCATGTCCGTCTGGGCGATCGCCAAGACCGGGGCGACCTTCGTCCCGGTGGACCCGAACTACCCGCAGGACCGGATCGAGCACATGCTCACCGACTCCGGTGCGACATTCGGGGTGACCATCGCCGAGTACCGCGACCGGCTGCCGGGGACGGCATCGTGGTCGGTGATCGACGAGCAGGAGGCCTCGGCCGAGTTCGACGGCAGGTCGACGGCCGCGGTCACCGATGTGGACCGCCCGCGCCCCCTGCGGGTCGACGACGTCGCCTACGTGATCTACACGTCCGGCTCGACGGGGCTCCCGAAGGGCGTGGTGGTCTCGCACCGGTCGTTCGAGAAGCTCGTCGCCGTGCAGCACGACCTGTTCGCCCCGACCTCGGCATCGCGAACCCTGCACTTCGCCAGTCCCAGCTTCGATGCGTCGATCTTCGAGTACCTCCTCGCCGCGGGCGCGGGAGCAACGCTGGTGATCGTCCCACCCACGGTGTACGGCGGCGTCGAACTGGCCCGGCTGCTCAAGCAGGAACGGGTCACCCACGGCTTCATCATCAGCTCGGCGCTGTCGGGGATGGACCCCGCCGGCCTCGACGACTTCCAGGACGTGCTGTTCGGCGGCGAGGCCGCCCCGCCGGAGCTGGTGCCGCGCTGGGCCCCAGGGCGGCGGCTGTGGAACGCCTACGGCCCGACCGAGGGCACGATCGTGACGAACTTCAGCGATCCGGTCTCGGTGGACCAGCCGGTCACCATCGGCGGACCGCTGCGCGGGATCCAGGAGATCCTGCTGGACGGTTTCCTGCGTCCCGTCCCGATCGGGGTGCCGGGCGAGCTGTACATCGCGGGGCACAACCTGGCACACGGCTACCACCGTCGAACCGCATTGACCGCCGGGCGATTCGTGGCGAATCCCTTCGGCGGCCCCGGCGATCGGATGTACCGCACCGGCGACGTCGTACGGTGGGTGCGCTCCCCGGAGTCCGGCCGCCTCGTGATCGAGTACATCGGGCGCAGCGACTTCCAGGTCAAGGTCCGCGGGTTCCGCATCGAACTCGGCGACATCGACAGCGCCCTCGGCGAGCACGACGGCATCGACTTCTCCGTGACGATCGGGCACGGATCGGCGAGCAACGCGGTCCTGGCGTCGTACGTGCTGCCCGCCGCCGGACACCGGATCGAGCCGGCCGAGGTCCGCGAGTTCCTGTCGACCCGGCTGCCCTCGCACATGGTGCCCTCGGCCGTGATGATCCTCGACGACATCCCGCTGACCCCGGTCGGCAAGCTGGACCGTGCCGCGTTGCCCGCACCGGAGTTCGTCTCCACCACCGAGTTCCGGGCGCCGACCACGGGGCTCGAACGCACCGTCGCCGATGTCTTCGCCGCGGTCCTCGGCGTCGATCGTGTCGGCCTCGACGACAGCTTCTTCGAACTCGGCGGCAACTCGCTGAGCGCGACCCGCGTCACCGCGCGGCTGTCGTCCGCACTCGAGATCGACCTCAGCGTCCGCGCCCTGTTCGAGGCGCCCACCGTCGGCACCCTCGCGCAGCGGGTCGCCCTGTCCGACGGTGAGCACCGGCGCCCACCGCTCGAGGCAGGCGACCGACCCGAGCGACTCCCGCTGTCGTTGGCGCAGCAGCGGATGTGGTTCCTCAACCAGTTCGACACCGAGTCCGCCGCGTACAACATCCCGCTCGCCGTACGCCTGACCGGGTACCTCGACACCGAGGCCCTGCGCGAGGCCGTCGCCGATGTGGTCGACCGGCACGAATCGCTACGCACCCTGTTCCCGATGGTCGAGGGTCAGCCCACCCAGGTGATCGTGCCCGCCGCGACCGCGGTACCGGACCTCACCGCACTCGACACCACCGAGTCCGAACTGCCGCAGGTCATCTCCGACCTGATCTCCGGCGGGTTCGATGTCACCGACGCGGTGCCCGTTCGCGCGACACTGCTGCGCATCGCCCCCGACGAGCACGTGCTCGTGCTCGTCGTACACCACATCAGCGCCGACGGTTTCTCGATGTCCCCACTGGCAAGGGATGTGATGGCCGCCTACACCGCGCGGGTGTCCGGCAGCACGGCACCGTGGGCCCCGCTGCCGGTCCAGTACGCCGACTACGCGCTCTGGCAGCAGCGCGTCCTCGGCTCCGAGGAAGATCCCGACTCCCTGCTCGCTCGCCAGCTCGACCATTGGACGGAGATCCTCTCGGGGTTGCCCGAGGTGATCGCGCTGCCGACCGATCGAACTCGACCGGTGTACCAGAGCTTCCACGGCGAACGAATCGAGTTCACCGTGCCGCCCGAGGTGCACCGCGCCCTCCTCGACGTGACGCGGCAACACAACTCGACCATGTTCATGGCAGGCCACGCCGCGCTGGCACTGCTGCTCGCGAAGCTCTCGGGAACCACCGACATCGCCGTCGGCACCCCGATCGCGGGTCGCGGCGAGGCGGCGCTCGACGATCTCGTCGGCATGTTCGTCAACACCCTCGTGCTGCGCAGCGAAGTGGATCCGCGGGCCTCCTTCGGGGAACTCCTCGACAGCATTCGCGAGGTCGACGTGGCAGCGTTCGCGCATGCGGACCTTCCGTTCGAGCGACTCGTCGAGGCGCTCGCACCCGAACGGTCCACCGCGCACTCACCGTTGTTCCAGGTCCTGCTCGAGTTCCAGAACAACGAGCCGCCGCACCTGGAGCTGCCGGGACTGATCGCGGACGGACTCGATCTCGACCTGGCCGTCGCCAAGTTCGACCTGCAGTTGACGCTGGCCGAGAGGTACGGGGAGGACGGGAGTCCTGCCGGGATCTCGGCGGTGTTCACCTATGCCGATGATCTGTTCGAGCCGGCCACCGTGCACGGCTTCGCGGGGCGACTGTGTGCCCTCCTCGACACCGTGGCAACGGATCCCGACCGCGCAGTCGGGGACATCGAGATCACCGCCCCTGCCGAGCGTGACGCGATGGCCTCGCTGTGGAATGTCGCAGGCGTGCCTGCACCGGCGGGCACCCTGGTGGATCGGTTCGCGAGCTCGGTCGCCCGGCGGCCGGGAGCGGTCGCCGTGTCCTGTGATGGCGAGACCCTGACCTACGCGGAACTCGACGACCGGGCCAACCGGCTGGCTCGGGTCCTCATCGACAGGGGCGCGAGACCCGAATCCCTCGTCGCGGTCGCGCTGCCACGCACCAACGACCTGATCGTGGCGCTGTTGGCCGTCGTCAAGTCCGGCGCAGGCTACCTGCCCGTCGACGTCACCTACCCGTCCGACCGACTCACCTTCATGCTCGAGGACGCGGCCCCGATCTGTGTGATCGCAACCGGCTCCGACCTCGACGGCCTGCCCGGCACCGATGTGCCCGTCCTGGTACTGGATTCGGACGAGCTGGTCACCCGGCTCGCCGCGGAATCCGGCGCGCCCGTGACCGACACCGACCGGCTGGCCCCGCTCGATCCTGCGGACACCGCCTACGTGATCTACACCTCCGGGTCGACCGGGCGCCCGAAGGGCGTCGTCGTCTCGCACCGCAACGTGCTCACCCTCTTCGCGAACACCGAGCAGAAGTTCGGGTTCGACGAGTCCGACGTGTGGACGATGTTCCACTCGTACGCTTTCGACTTCTCGGTGTGGGAGCTGTGGGGACCGTTGCTGTACGGCGGCACGCTGGTGGTCGTCGACTACTACACGGCCCGCTCGCCGGAGATGTTCCTGGAGCTGTTGCGGCGCGAGCGGGTGACGGTGCTCAACCAGACGCCGACCGCGTTCTACCAGTTGGCCGAGGCCGACCGGCTGGCGACGGGGGACGCGCCCGAATTGGCCCTGCGGTATGTGATCTTCGGCGGCGAGGCGCTCGACCTCGGTCAGCTGGGCCGCTGGTACAGCAGGCACGGCGACACTTCGCCTGCGCTGGTCAACATGTACGGCATCACCGAGACCACGGTGCACGTCAGCCATCTCCCGCTCGACAGCGCCTACGCCGCCGAGGCCTCGGCGAGCGTCATCGGCCGGGCGATTCCCGGTCTGCGCGTGTCGGTGCTCGACGGGCGACTGCACCCGGTCCCGCCCGGTGTGACGGGGGAGATGTACGTCGCGGGAGATCAGGTCTCGCGTGGCTACCTCGGCCGGGCGGCGCTGACCTCCGGGCGGTTCGTCGCAGATCCCATGGGTGCCCCCGGTGCACGGATGTACCGAACCGGTGACGTGGCCCGCTGGAATCGAGACGGCCAACTGGAGTACCTGGGCCGCAGCGACTTCCAGGTCAAGATCCGCGGGTTCCGGATCGAGCTCGGCGAGATCGAGGCGGTCCTGCTGCGGTTCCCCGGCATCGCGCAGGCCGTGTCCCTGGTGCGCGAGGAGCCGCGGGGCAACCGGTTGATCGCCTATGTGGTCCCCGAGCCGGGGGCGCACCCCGACGAGACCGAGGTACTCGAGTTCGCGGGCACCCAACTGGCCTCGCACATGGTGCCCGCCGCGGTACTGGTGATCGACGAACTGCCGTTGACGGCAAACGGCAAGCTGGACCGGAAGGCCCTGCCGGAACCGGATTTCGCGACCAGGGTCCATGCAGGCCGCACACCGCGCACCGAGACCGAGACAGTGCTGGCGACGCTGTTCGCCGAGGTGCTCGGCCTGGAGTCGGTCGGCGTGGAGGACTCGTTCTTCGCGCTCGGCGGCGACAGCATCATGTCGATCCAGCTGGTGTCCCGGGCCAAGGCTGCCGGTGTCGCGATCACTCCGCGGGAGGTCTTCGAACACAAGACGGTCGCCGCACTCGCCGTCGTGGCCGAGTCGGCCGAGGCCGGCGAGGCGATCGTGCTCGACGAGCTCGCAGGCGGGGGAGTCGGCGACATGCCGTTGACCCCCATCATGCACTGGCTGACCGACCGGGCCGGGGCCGCGGACATCCGCCGCTACACCCAGACGGCACTGCTGACGCTGCCGCCGGGAGCGGATGCCGACACCGTGGAGCGCACACTGCAGGCGGTTCTCGACCACCACGACATGTTGCGGTCCAGGCTGATCCAGCGCGATACCGACCGGGAACCGATGATGACGGTCACGGCACCGGGATCGGTGCCCGCCGCCTCGGTACTGAGCAGGGTCGAGGTCGCAGGCGTGGAGGGCGCCGAGTTCTCCGCGATCGCGGCGGCCGAACTCGACGCCGCGGCAGACCGGCTCGACCCGCGCGCAGGAACGATGCTGCAGGTGGTCTGGTTCGACCCCTCGGACAGCGGCGAACCCGACGCCTCGGGCCGACTGCTGATGGTGGTGCATCACGCGGTGATCGACGGGGTGTCGTGGCGGGTGCTGGTGCCGGACCTGGCGTCGGCATGGGCACAGATCCGCGCGGGTCAGGATCCCGTCCTGGCCCCGGTGGGGACCTCGATGCGCCGCTGGACGCATGCCCTTGCCGAGGCAGGCACAGCCAGGTCGGGGGAGATGGAACTGTGGCGGCGGATGCTGGCCGGTCCGGATCCGGTGATCGGTTCGCGCGCGCTGGATCCGGTGGTCGACACCAACGAGACCGTGCAGAAGATCACCGTCGAGCTCCCGAGCGAGGTCACGGAGTCGCTGCTGACGCGGCTACCGGAGGCATTCCACGGCAGCGTCAACGACGGTCTGCTCACCGCACTGGCGATGGCCGTGTCCCGGTGGCGCTCCGCCCGCGGCGAAGAGGTGTCGGCGACGGTGGTCAACCTGGAGGGCCACGGCCGTGAGGATCACGTCATCGCAGGCGCCGATCTGTCGCGGACGGTGGGCTGGTTCACCACGATCTTCCCGGTTCGGCTCGACCTGTCCGACATCGATCTCGAGGACGCCTTCGCTGGCGGGCCGGATGCGGGCACCGCGGTGAAGCTCGTCAAGGAACGGTTGCTCTCGATTCCCGATCACGGCATCGGCTTCGGGATGCTCCGTTACCTGAGCGAGCACGCGAAGGAATTGCGCGAACGGCCCGCGCCGCAGATCAGCTTCAACTACCTCGGCCGGATGACGGACGGGGCCGGGACACCGGACCCCGGCACCGGCTGGATGCCGGTCACCGACACCGACCTCGACGACGCCCCGAGCAAGCAGATGCCGGTCGCGTCGGTACTGGACATCAACGCGCTGACCCTCGGCTCCCCGGACGGGCCTCGGCTGCGCGCGACCTGGTCCTTCCCGACCCGGGTCCTGCGGGCCCTCGAGGTCCGAGAGCTGGCGGACCTGTGGGCCGAGGCGTTGACCGCGCTGGCCCGGCACGCCGCGGCACCCACCGCGGGCGGACTGACGCCGTCGGACCTCGCCCTGGTGGAGCTCGAACAGGGCACCATCGAGCGACTCGAGGGCCGGTTCCCCGGCCTGGCCGACGTCTGGTCGCTCTCCCCGCTGCAGTCCGGACTGCTCTTCCACGCGCAGATGTCGGACGTGTCGGTCGACCCGTATCTCGTTCAACTCACCATGACCCTGCGGGGCACGGTCGACCCGGACCGCATCCGCAGGGCCGGTCAGGCGCTGCTCGACCGGCACCCGAACCTGCGGGCGGCGTTCGTCGCCGAACAGGGCGGCGCCGCCGTCCAGGTCATCGCGGATCGCGTCGAGCTGCCTTGGCGCGAAATCGATCTCACCGAGACGGCGTCCGAGGACCGCGAGGACGCCCACGCCGAGGTCGTGGCGGCCGACCGGGCGACGAGGTTCGACATGTCGTCCGCGCCGCTCCTGCGCCTGCTGCTCGTCAGGTTCGACGAGGACGAGTACCGGCTGACGCTGACGAACCACCACATCCTGATCGACGGCTGGTCGACACCGCTCGTCATCCGGGACCTGCTGACCCTGTACGCGACCGACGGGGACGCCTCGGCACTGCCGCCCGTGCACCCCTACCGCGACTACCTGGTCTGGATGTCCCGGCGCGACGTCGATCAGTCGACCGAGGCGTGGCGACAGGCGCTCTCGGACGTCGAGGAACCGACGGTGCTCGCGCCAACGAACGACGGTCGCCCGCATTCGGGCAGCCAGGAGATCGGGCTGACGCTGTCCGAGGCCGAGACCAGCCTGCTTCGCCTGGTGGCCGGCGAGCGCGGCCTCACCCTCAACACGATGCTCCAGGCCGCCTGGGCAGTCGTGCTCGGCGCGCTGACCGGCCGCGGCGACGTCGTGTTCGGCAGCACGGTCTCGGGCAGGCCGCCGGAGATCCCCGGCATCGAATCGATGGTGGGCCTGTTCATCAACACCCTGCCGGTCCGTGTCGTCCTCGATCCGTACGAGACCCTCGGCGGGCTGCTCGACCGGGTCCAGCAGGAGCAGGTCGCGCTGCTCGACCACCACTACCTCGGACTGGCGGACATCCAGAAGGTCGCCGCACCCGCCGCCGCCTTCGACACCCTCACCGTGTTCGAGTCGTACCCGATCGATCGTGCCGGCCTGACCGAACAGACCGATATCGCGGGCATGCGCATCGCGAACTTCGACGGGCGGGATTCGGCCCATTACCCGCTTGCCATCGTCGCCTCCGGCGAGGAGAACCTGCACCTGAAGCTCGAATACCTCGCCACGGCCTTCGACGTGGACACCGTGGAGGCCATCGCGGCCCGGGTCCGCCGGGTCCTTGTCGCGATGGCCACCTACCCGGACCTGCAGCTCGCCCGGATGGATCTGCTCTCGGCGGACGAGTACGCCACCCTGGTCCCGGTGAACGGCAGGCCGGGTGTCTCGGCCAGGACCCTCCCGGAGTTGTTCGAGGACGCGGCGGCCGCGAGCCCGGAGGCCACCGCGCTGGTCCACGAGGGACGCAACGTCAGCTATCTCGAGCTCGATCTGCGGTCGACGCAGTTGGCGCGCCTGTTGATCGCGAGGGGCGCGGGACCGGAAACCTATGTCGCTCTCGGCATCCCGCGATCGATCGAATCGGTGCTCGCGGTCTGGGCGGTGGCCAAGACCGGTGCCGCGTTCGTGCCCGTCGACCCCAACTACCCGCAGGACCGGATCGAGCACATGCTCACCGACTCCGGCGCGACCCTCGGACTCGCCATGACCGTGGATCGCGGGCGAC
Source organism: Rhodococcus sp. UNC363MFTsu5.1 (assembly GCF_000686785.1). Classification (NCBI taxonomy): domain Bacteria; kingdom Bacillati; phylum Actinomycetota; class Actinomycetes; order Mycobacteriales; family Nocardiaceae; genus Rhodococcus; species Rhodococcus sp. UNC363MFTsu5.1. The sequence goes on along the minus strand of NZ_JMLO01000013.1, from coordinate 69,872 downwards.
TGCCCGACTCCGTGCCGTGGCTGCTCCTCGACGGGTCCGAGTGCACCGCCGAACTGGCGGCCCAATCCACCCGTCGGGTGGTCGACGCGGACCGGATCTCGCCGATCAGCATGACCAACGCCGTCTACATCGTCTACACCTCGGGATCGACCGGAACACCCAAGGGCGTGGTGGTCACCCACGTCGGCCTGGAGAACTTCGCCACCGACCAGCGGGAACGGTTCGCCGTGACACCGATGTCGCGGACCCTGCACTTCTCGACACCGAGCTTCGACGGCGCCGTCTTCGAATACCTGCAGGCGTTCGGGCTCGGTTCGACGATGGTGATCGCGCCGCAGTCCGTGTACGGCGGCGCCGAACTCGCGCACCTGATCAAGGTCGAGGGGGTCACCCACGCGTTCGTGACGACGGCCGCGCTGGCGACCGTGGATCCGGGTGGACTCGTCGAGTTCCAGCACGTGGCGTTCGGCGGTGAGGCCTGCCCGCCGGAGCTCGTCACGCGGTGGGCGCCGGGACGGAAGCTGACGAATGCGTACGGCCCGACCGAGACCACGATCATGGCCAACATCAGCGATCCGATGACGGTGGGTGAAACCATCACGCTCGGCGGACCGATCCGCGGGGTGTCCGAGGTCGTGCTGGACGGGTACCTGCGGCCGGTTCCCGCCGGGGTGCCGGGCGAGTTGTACATCGCGGGTGTCGGACTGGCGCGCGGGTACCACCGGAGGGGTGCACTCACCGCGGGCCGGTTCGTGGCGAATCCGTTCGGTGAGCCGGGGGATCGGATGTACCGCACCGGCGACATCGTCCGCTGGCGGGTGGAACCCGGGTCCGGCGAACGCACTGTCGAGTACATCGGGCGCAGCGACTTCCAGCTGAAGGTGCGCGGTTTCCGGATCGAGCTCGGCGAGATCGACTCCGAGATCATGGCGTACCAAGGGGTGAGCTTCGCGGTGACCGTCGGCGTCCCCGGTCCGTCCGGCGACACCGTGCTGGCCAGCTACGTGGTCCCGAAGGAAGACGTCCCGGTGCGTTTGCCGGAATTGACCGATCACCTGACGAGCCGGCTGCCGTCCCACATGGTGCCGTCGAGCATCGTCCTGATCGACGAGATCCCGCTGACCCATGTCGGCAAGCTCGATCGGTCGGCACTGCCGGAGCCCGAGTTCCTCGGCACCGCCACCGAATACCGTGCACCCGGCACGCCACTCGAGCGCACCATCGCCGAGGTGTTCGCGGCGGTCCTCGGTGTCGATCGGATCGGCGTCGACGACAGCTTCTTCGACCTCGGTGGGAACTCGCTGATCGCCACCCGCGTCACGGCACGACTCGGGACCGCGCTGGGGACGAAGATCGGCGTCCGTACGCTCTTCGAGTCGCCGACCATCGCCGCTCTGGCCGCCCTGCTCTCGCCCGAGGGCACCGGCGCCGATGTCCGGCCTCCGCTGACCGCGACCGAGCGACCGTCGGTGATCCCCGTGTCACTGGCCCAGAAGCGGATGTGGTTCCTGAACCAGTTCGACACCACCTCGCCCGCGTACAACATCCCGCTGGCGGTCAAGTTGTCCGGTCGCCTCGACACCGCGGCGCTCGGCGCCGCGATCCGGGACGTGCTCGACCGGCACGAGTCGCTGCGCACGATGTTCCCCGTCGAGGACGGCGAACCGACACAGCTCGTGGTGCCAACCGACCAGGTCCTGCCCGCCCTGACGACGATCGACGTCAGCGACGGCGAACTGAACTCGCGCATCATCGAACTCGCGGGTGCGGGATTCGACGTCACCGCCGGGGTACCCGTGCGGGCCGCACTGCTCCGGCTCGGCGAGCTGGAGCACGTCCTGACCATCGTGGTGCACCACATCTGCGCCGACGGTTCCTCGCTCGGCCCACTCGCCAGGGACGTGATGGTCGCCTACAACGCCCGCGTCAACGGCTCGGCACCCAACTGGGAGCCGCTGCCGGTCCAGTACGCCGACTACACCCTCTGGCAGCACCGCATGCTCGGCGCCGAGGACGATCCCGCGTCGCTGATCACCGCGCAGCTCGAGTACTGGACCGAGAACCTCGCGGGCCTTCCGGACGTGATCGCGCTGCCGACCGACCGCCCACGCCCGCTGCAGCAGACCTTCAGGGGCGACCGCATCGAGTTCGCGATCGACGCCGGGCTGCACGCCCGCGTCAGCGACCTGGCGCGGGAGAACAATTCGACCGTCTTCATGGTGATGCATGCGGCGCTCGCCGTCCTGCTGGCCCGGCTCGGCGACACCGACGACGTCGCCATCGGAACCCCGATCGCCGGTAGGGGCGAGGCCGAGCTCGACGAGATGATCGGCATGTTCGTCAACACCCTGGTGCTGCGCACACACGTCGACCCCGATACCGACTTCATCGAGCTGCTCGAGTCGGCAAGGGAGACCGATCTCGCGGCGTTCGCGCACGCCGACCTCCCGTTCGAGCGGATCGTCGAGGCGCTGAACCCGGCCCGGTCCACCTCGTACCAACCCCTCTTCCAGGTCGCGCTGGAGTTCCAGAACACCGAACAACCCCACCTCGCGCTGCCCGGCCTCGACGTCGACGGCGTCGACCTCGACATCCGGGTCGCAAAGGAGGACCTGGAACTGATCCTCGCCGAGAACCTCGCGGCGGACGGCACCCCTGCGGGTGTGCGCGGCGGAATCGACTACGCCACCGACCTGTTCGACCCCGAGACCGTGCACGCCTTCGCGGACCGCTTCGTCCGGATTCTCGACGCGGTGACCGCCGACCCGCGCGGGGCGATCGGCAACATCGGCATCCTCGGCGAGGCCGAGATGTCCGATATGGCGCCCGCGCTCGGACCCGAGGGCGGTGCGCCGCAACTCTGGCCGGAGATCCTGTCCGCCGCTGCGGCCGCCGCACCCGAGTCGCTCGCGTTGTCCTTCGAGGACCAGCACCTGACGTATCGCGAACTCGACGAGCGTTCGAACCGGTTGGCCCGCGCGCTTCGAGAGTCCGGGGTCGGCCCGGAGACCTTCGTCGCGCTCGGCCTGCCCCGCTCGATCGAGGAGGTCGTGTCGATCTGGGCTGTGGCGAAAGCAGGCGCCGCGTTCGTGCCCGTCGACCCGACCTACCCGCCGGAGCGAATCGAGTACATGCTCGTCGACTCCCGCGCCGTCGTGGGCCTGACCGTCGAATCGCGGCGGGGCCAGCTTCCCGACACGGTGCCGTGGCTCGTGATGGACGCCCCCGACTTCCTCGCGTCCATGTCCGCGCTGTCTGCGGCCCCTGTCACCGACGCGGACCGGACCGTCCCCCTGCACCTCGCGCACCCGGCCTATCTGATCTACACCTCCGGATCGACCGGCCTGCCCAAGGGTGTCATCGTCACCCATCAGGGCATCGCGAACCTCACCGCGGAGGAACACAGCCGGTTCGGGGTCACCGAACGATCGAGGGTCTCGCACCTGGCGTCGCCGAGCTTCGACGCCTCTGTGTTCGAACTGATGATGGCCTTCGGGACGTCTGCGGGCGTGGTGATCGTGCCGCCGACCGTGTACGGCGGCCCCGACCTCGAGGACCTGCTCCGGCGCGAGCACGTCACCCACGCCTTCATCACCCCGACCGCCCTGGCCTCGATGGAGGACCGGGACCTGACGGAGCTGCAGGTGCTCGCGGTCGCCGGAGAGGCGTGCCCGCCGGACCTGGTGGACGTCTGGGCGCGAGAACGCCGGATGTTCAACGGCTACGGGCCGACCGAGACCACGATTCAGGCCAGCGTCAGCGACCCGATGGAGAGTGGAGTGCCGGTCAACATCGGCAATCCGGCCATCGGATTCGGCGAGGTCGTGCTCGACGCGCATCTGCAGCCGGTGCCGGTCGGGGTGCCTGGCGAGATGTACATCCTCGGCCTCGGGCTGGCTCGTGGCTACCACAACCGGATCGGGCTGACCTCCGAGCGCTTCGTGGCGAGCCCGTTCGGCGATCCGGGGCAGCGGATGTACCGGACGGGGGACATCGTCCGGTGGCAGCGCGACCCGCGTACCGGAGATCACACCATCGAGTACGTCGGCCGCAGCGACTTCCAGGTCAAGGTCCACGGGTTCCGCATCGAACTCGGTGAGATCGACACCGTGCTGACGCACCACCCCGACATCGCGTTCTCGGCCACCATCGGGCGGACCGGACCGTCGGGGGACACCCTGCTGGCGTCCTACGTTCACCCGGTGGAGGGCCGCACCCTGGTGCCCGCCCAGGTCAGGTCCTTCGCCTCCAGCCGACTGCCCGCTCACATGGTGCCCTCGGCCGTCGTGGTCCTCGACACGATCCCGATGACGCCCGTCGGCAAGCTCGACCGAAAGGCGCTGCCCACACCCGAGTTCGGTGCTCGCGCCGACGAGTACCGCGCGCCGGTCACACCGACCGAGCTCGCGATCACCGAGGCCTACGCCGAGGTGCTCGGTGTGGAACGCGTCGGAGTCGACGACAGCTTCTTCGATCTGGGGGGCACCTCGATCGTGGCCACCCGGGTCGTCACCGAACTCCGCGAGCGGTTCGGGGACCGCATCCAGCTGCAGTCGATCTTCCTCGATCCGACTCCGGCCGGGCTGGCGCACCGCCTCGACGAGGAGTCGGCCCAGTCGGCCGCAGACGAGGCCCTGCAGGTGGTGATCCCGCTGCGGCCAAACGGTTCCAAGCCGGCCCTGTTCTGCGTGCACCCCGGAATCGGCCTGAGTTGGGGATACGCCGGGCTGGTCCAGCACCTCGCCCAGGACCGCCCCGCGTTCGGCCTGCAGCTGCCGCTCATCAGCGGTGGGCCGCGCTTCGAGTCGATCGAGCAACTGGCGCACCGGTACGTGCAGGAGATGCGCGCGGTCCAGGGCCACGGCCCGTACCACCTGCTCGGCTGGTCCCTCGGCGGCGTGATCGCGCACGCCATGGCCGTGGAGCTGCGGCGCGACGGCGACGAGGTGGCGACCCTCGCGATCATGGACAGCTATGTCACCGCCGACGGGATCCCACAGGTGCTGACCGTGCAGGAGCTGCTGCAGGGTCTCGGACTCGATCTGAGCACCCCTGAGGGGGAGGAGCTGACCTACGCGCGGGCGGTCGAGCTGCTCGACGAGTCGCTCGGACAGCACACCGGCCTCACCGCCGCGCACCTCGAGCGGATCAGCGCCGGATTCACCAACTCGGCGGAGATCATGCACCGGTTCCATCCCGCGGTCTTCGACGGCGACCTGCTCTTCTTCAGCGCGGCAGGCGCTTCCGGGAACGGCGAGCATTCCCCGGAGGAGTGGCGTCCGGCGATCACCGGCGGGATCCGTGAGGTCCTCGTCGACTGTGGCCACAATCAGATGATCGAACCCGACTCGTTGGCCGTGGTCGGTCCGGCGCTCGAGGAGTACCTCTCCTCGCATTGATCGGTCACGGTCGCCGACTGCCGTCCGTTCCGTTGGCTGTCCCACGGGAGAGGAACGAGCGAGGTGCGACAAATGGAGCGAAACCCCGTGCGACGTATCGGCGGTGGCGCGCCTCTCCTCGCGCTCTCGATCGTCGTGTCAGGAGTCTTGCTGGCATCGGGCTGCGGACAACAACCCACGCAGCCCGGTGCCGAATCGCACGACCACGTCACGACATCCGGGACGAACCAATTGCCCCAGGAGGCTCTTGTCACGTCGGACGTCGTACAGAACTACTTCCCGGAGCTGGCCAGACAGCACACGCCGACCGAAAGCCCTGATGCTGCCGGCACACCCGAGGCGACGAGAATGGCGATCTACGAAGGGGACGACGGCAGGAAGGTGACATTTCGGCAGATCGATATCCCAGCTCCGACTCGGCCTCGGCTGCATTCGGGCAAGCGATCGACAAAAGTGAAGCCGTCCAGGGTTTCGTAGCGCTGCCTGCACCGGTCGATATCGGTGACAGGGCATTCGCGGGCATAGTGAGTCAGGGTGATGACACGCACATCGGATACGGCGCGCTCACCGGCGAGTACGTCATCGGAGTGACCTCGGCCGGCTATCCGGCCACCACCGAGAACACTGCAAGACTCATCGATCTCACGCGCGCGGCCGTCGAGAGAGCCGAAGCGGCACAGGGTCACAGCTGACGTGCTCGTTCTCGTCCACACCTGTCACCACGCGGGGCGGACGTCCTTCGCGATGCCCAGGTGCTCGCACAGCCGCCGGATCGCACTGCAGTCCTGAACCATCGGCTTGCGGTCGCTGTCCGCCGTGACGTCCGCGATGATCGTGCCCGCACCGGTGACCTCTTCGCGTTCGAGGATGGCCCGCCATGTCGTCAGATCGCTCCCGGTGAACGCGTCCACCCCGTCACGCAGACCCTCGAGCAGGGTGTGCCGGTCGTCCGCGTCGAGACCGTCGTACACCATCGTCACCAGATCGCCGGTGATGGAGGAGTGACAGAGCTCGTCGCGACGGTGCAGCGCCACGGTCGCCCGGTTCACGGGCTGCACCCCCTCGTCCTCGGTCATCAGAGCCAGGTAGGCGCTGATCGACGTCTCGGCGACCGTGGTGAAGGCGAGGGTCGTCAGCGCGGCGGCCCTCGGATCGGTGTGGCCAACGGCAGCCGCGTGGTGGCGCCGGACCGTCTGGGCTGTGGGTAGGGCGTCCTCGCGCAACGGCCAACCCCGGTGCCTGCGCGTTGCGGCGCTGGCATTGAGGTGCATCAGGGTGTGGTACTCCTCGTCGACCATCGACTGCAGCGCCGCCGCGCGGTGGCGATCGCCGAGCCCGGTGCCGAACGCGTCGCGGGAGAGCAACTGGAAACCCGGATTCACCACGAACTGCTCGATGTCCATCACGTTCTTGTTGTAGGCGATCCATCCCCAGGCCCGCAGCCGGTCCTTCTTCGTCTCGTCCAGGCAGCGGTACAGGTCGTGCTCGCGGAAGGGGAGCAGATCTTCGGGGAAGTCGGCCTTGGCAGGATCGAAGAAGTCGTCGAGCTCGGGTTCGACCCGCCGCACCGTCGCCCGGCGCGGCCAGCTCCTGACCAGGCTGCGGATCACCGCGCTCTCGACCGGATCCGACTCGTCGCACTCGGGCAGGGAGGGCGGCGACAGCAGGCCCTCGAACCCGAACACCCCGCCGTACGTTTCGAACGGACCTGTCACGACTCGATCACCTCCGATCGCACCGATACCCCTTCGGATGCCAGGCCGTGGAAGATCTCCGCACACAGGTCGCCGTACCGGCGGGTGCGGTCGCCGAGAGGCCGACGCGAGACGGCCACCAGCGCATCGAAATCTGCCTCGGTGCCGTGCTCGACCACCGCAGACAACCGGGTCACCGCCGCCGCCAGCGCGTCGCGTGCCCTGCCCGCCAAAGGATTCCCGGCCTGGACGTCCCGGTACACCGCGGGGTTCCCGAGCCCGATCCTGGCCAGCAGCGCCAGCGCCACCGTGTGCGGTGGGGTCGCGGTGGCGGACAGTTCCTCGCTCGTCACATCGAGCTCGGCGAGCGCGAGGCCGAAGGCCAATACCGCCGCGTGCGTGAGCGCCTGCGTCGCCGCCACGATCCGATCGTGCTGTTCCGGTGCGAGCCGGACGATCTCGGCCCCCCATCCGGACAGCGACGTGAGGAACCAGTCGACCTGACGGCCCCCGCGATAGGTGACCGCGGCCACCGGCCTGCCCGCCATACCCAGGTCCGGCGCGAACATCGGGTTGACCCCGACCGCCGGAAGTCCGGGCGCGGAGTCCGTGAGCGCTCGCGCGAACCGTGTCTTGACCGACAGCGTGTCGACGAGCAGGGCGCCGGGGGAGATGAGCCCGGGGAGATCGGGCGCGGCGGCCAGCGCGACCGACTCCGGCACGGCCAGCACCACGAGGTCGGCGGAGCGCAGCGCCTCGAGGAGTTCCCCTGTCGGGGCCGTCAGGTCCGCAGCCATGGCATCCGCGTCGGTGATGGTCTCTGTGCGCGCCGCACAGCGGGGATCGACCACCAGGACCCGGGCCCCGTCGCCGCGCAGCAACGCCACCAGCATCGCGCCGACCGATCCCGCACCGCCGACGACCACGGCGGTACGGAACTGCGAAGACGCCCGCGCAGATCCAGTGCCGATCACGGTCCGGCCTGGTCCTGATGGTCGGTGTTCATGGACAGGCAACGTTTCATGGTGACGGCCTTGACCATCGTCTCCTCGTATTCCTCGTCCGGGTCGGACATGGCCATGATCGCGCCGCCCGCACCGAACGTCACCTCGTCGGCCGTGGCGACGAGGGTCCGGATCACGATGGAGAAATCAGCGGTGCCGGTGAGCGAGAAGTATCCGATCGCACCCGAGTAGACCCCGCGCGGGCCGTCCTCGAGCTTGTCGAGGATCTCAAGGGTCCGCACCTTCGGCGCGCCGGTCATCGATCCGCCGGGAAAGGTCGCCCGGATGCAGTCCACCACCGAGACGCCCGGCCGCAGGTTGCCGCGAATGGTCGAGACCAATTGGTGCACTGGCGCGTAGGTCTCGACGTCGAACAGCTTCGGGACGTGCACCGATCCCGGCAGGCAGACGCGGGACAGGTCGTTGCGGACGAGGTCCACGATCATCAGGTTCTCGGCGCGATCCTTCTCGCTGTCACCCAGGTCGCGGCGCAGGGCCTCGTCCGTGTCCGGCACGGACGACCGCCGCCTGGTGCCCTTGATCGGCTTGGACTCGATCACCCGGTCCGCGCCGATCCGGAGGAAGCGCTCGGGTGAGGCGCTCAGGACCGAGATCCCCGAGAACTGCAGGAGTGCGTTGTACGGGGTCGGGCTGATCTCACGTAGACACGCATAGCGATCCAGCGGGTCGATCGCCCCGTTCAGGGTCGCGGTGTTGGTCAAGCACACCTCGTACGACTCGCCGGACCGGATCTCGCTGAGACACTGCTCGATCAGCGCGAGGTAGGCGTCCCGGTCATGCCGGAATCGCGGCTGGGGGTCGGCATCGAGATGGACCAGCGGGGGCGGGGACGGCGGCTCGTGGGGGACCACATCGAACTCCGACAGCACGGCGGCCGTCTCGGTCAGCCAGCGGGCGCCCTCCTGGTCGTGGGAACCGTCGTCGAGCGAGAGCAGATAGCAGCAGTTGGCCTCGTGGTCGAGGACCAGCGCTCGGTCCGCGAAGACGACGGCAGCGTCCGGATTCGGCGAGGCGTGGACGAGCTGCCCACAGGTGTCCGCCTTCAGCTCGTAGCCGAGGTACCCGACGTAGCCGAGGCAGAAACCGAACGGGAGATCGGGGCGGGGGGCCACCGCGCGAGCGCGCAACTGCTTGTCCATGTAGTCGAAGAAGGTGGTGTGGACCTCGCGCGCGAGCTTCCCCTGCCGGTGCACCTGCACCGTGGTCTCGGTGACGCTGTAGGTGACGTACTCGGCCAGGGGGCCGGAGCAGTCGCCCATGACGGAGAACCGCGAATCCGGCTCCAGTGCCGCGCTGCCGTCGAGCCAGAAGCTGTTCGGGCCATGTGCGAACAGGGCCTCGTAGACCTCCTTCGGATCGAGCGCCCTGTCGATGCGCATGCTGTCGACGCGGTAGCGGGGCTCGGCGAGCGGCAGGGTCATCGGGCGCGCCGCGGCACTGTGGGAGCCCGCCCGCGCTCGCGGGGTCAGGTCCCGGAAATTGGTCAGCAGCGCGCGGCCGTGATCGGTGCAGATGGACTCCGGGTGGAACTGGACGCCCCAGAGCGGACGCTCTCGGTGGCGCACCGCCATCAAGAGGCCGTCGCGGGTATGGGCCAGCGCCTCGAGCTGATCGCCCGGATCCTCGACGATCAGGGAGTGGTACCGGACCGCGCGGAAGGGCGACGGGATACCCGCGAACAGTCCTTCCCCCGTGTGGTGGATCTCGGAGATCCGCCCGTGCATGGGCGTCGGCGCGGGAACGACCGGGCTGCCGAAGAGGTGACACAGCCCCTGGTGCCCAAGGCACACGCCGAGAACGGGCAGATCGCCATCGGTGATCGCGATGGCGCTGATGCCGAAATCCCGGTCCCGGTCCGGCCGTCCCGGCCCAGGAGAGATGACGATGTTGTCGTGGTCGGCCAGGTTCACCGACGCCCAGTCGACGTCGTTCGACACCACGGTCGGCGGGACCCCGTTCACCTCGGCCAGCAGACTGTAGAGGTTGTAGGTGAAGGAGTCGTAGTTGTCGATGAGGAGTGTTCGCGTCGGCGTCATGGGCGTCAGCCCCCACGTCCAGACGGGCCGCTCGCACCCTCCGGCTCGGATCCGTCCGCGTCGATGATCAGATCCTCGACCCGGCAGGTCTCGCGGATGAGCAGCTCGTAGAGCGAGCGGAAGAAGTCAGGGGACAGCTCGTGCTCGACCGCGTAGGTCTGCGCGCGGTCCTGGACGAAACCGACCCGCTGTGGCTGCATCATCGGTATCGAATGCCGCCTCTTGACCTTGGCGATCCGGGTGCACACCTCGATGCGTGCACGGACGTCCTCGAGCAGATGCCGGTCCACATCGTCGAGCTCGGTTCGCAACACCTCGAGCTCGCGCTGCGCCGCCGAGAATCCGTTTCCGGCCCCGTGGGAACCATTCGACGTGTCCATCCGCCGCCGCCTTAGCAATCTGGGCTGGCCCGCACCGGCTCCGGTCGATGCACACCCGCCGAGGTCCGTCAGCCTCGAGCAGAACTCCGGGTAGAGAATCTTCCAATCCTCTCATGGGGGAATATGCCCGAGCCACCCTTTTCATCGAATCCTCGAACCCCGACGTTACCCAGATCCGGCGGTACGCCGCGGCCGATGTGGTCTCTCTTGGGTTGCTGTTGTCAGCCCCTCAGCTCGACTCGCCGGGACGCAGTTCGGTGGCGGACAGCCCCGCCTCCGCCATCCGGCGGACGAACTCGGCGCCGGGCCCGTAGAAGCGATCGGGGCGCACCGAATCGAACCCCATCGGCCAGAGCGTGCCGAAGTGCACCGGGATCGCGGTGCCGGCACCGACCGCGACCGCCGCGCGGACCGCCGCCGCCGGGTCGAGGTGGCCCGGTCCGAGACTCGGCCCCCACCCGCCGACGGGAATGAGCGCCACATCGCATTCGGGTATCCAGTCCGACATCGACCCGAACAGGGCGGTGTCCCCGGCGAAGTAGGTACGTCCCTCGCCCTCGATCACGTATCCGAGCGCCCGCACCCGGCGCGGCCCGCGTGGCCAGCGTCGACCGTCGTGTTCGGCCGGAACGCCGCGGACGAGCACACCGCCGATGCGCACCTCGTCGCCGGGGCTCACCTCGACCAACCGATCGCCGAACGCCCGGAGCCCCGACATCTGGCCGACCGCGCCTGCGGGGACGAGGATTGGCACGTCGCCGCCGATCAGTCTCAGTGAGGGCAGATGGGTGTGGTCCGCGTGCAGATGGGACAGCACCACCGCGTCCGGGCGCAGCGGGTTCGTCACCTGGCCCGAGATGTCCAGCGGATTGGGTCCGCGTCTACGCCGCAGGTGTGCGACCCGGTCGGTGAGGATCGGGTCGGTCAGGATGGTGGTCCCGCCGTCCGTGATCGAGACGGTGGCGTGCCCGTGCCATCGGACCCGCGGTGTTCGATCGGACATGGCACCCACGATCCCAGGTCTGCCGATCCGCCGCCCGGCGGGTGATCAGCCCACGATGTCCGCGCGGCGGTCGCCCGTCGCGTCGACCCGCACGAATTCCATGGCGTCCTCGACGGATCCGAACTTCAGCATCGCGATGTCGAGGGCATAGTTCTGGTAGAGCCGCCACGGCTTCTTCGATCCCTGTTTCGGGAACTCGTGGATCGAGCGCTGCACGTACCCGGACGAGAAGTCGATGATCGGCATCGTGGTGATGGACGGGTCGACGTTGCGGGGCGTGCACTGCCGGTAACCGTCTGCGGTCATGTGATTGAGCAGTCGGCACACGTATTCGCATGTCAGGTCGCACTTGAGCGTCCACGACGCATTGGTGTATCCGATACAGCTGGCGAAGTTGGGGACGTCGCTCATCATCATCCCCTTGTAGCTCAGGGCCTTTGCGGCGTCGACGGGGACGCCGTCCACGCTCAGCCCGACGCCGCCGCCCACGATGAGCTTCAGCCCGGTGGCCGTCACGATGATGTCGGCCGCCAGCTCCGCCCCGGACGCGAGCTCGATTCCCCGTTCGGTGAACGTCTCGATCCGGTCGGTGACGATGTCCGCCCGACCGTGCCGGATCGCCTTGAACAGATCACCGTGGGGCACGAAGCACATGCGCTGGTCCCACGGGTCGTAGCGGGGCGTGAAGTGGGCGTCGACGTCGAACCCGGCAGGCAGTTGTGCCTGTACCTGCTTGCGGAGCATCCTCTTGACGACACCGGGTGCACGCCGGCTCAGCGTGAAGAAGAGCATGAAGCGCAGCACGTTCTTCCATCGAACGATGCCGTAGGCCAGCTTCGGTGGCAGCAGCGCGCGCAACCGGTTCGCCATCACGTCCTCGTCCGGCACGGACAAGACGTAGCTGGGCGATCGCTGCAGCATCGTGACGTGCGCGGCTGACTCCGCGATCGCCGGGACCAGCGTCACCGCGGTCGCACCACTGCCGATCACGACGACGCGTTTGCCTGCCCAGTCGATGTCGTCGGGCCAGTGCTGTGGGTGCACCACCCGGCCGGTGAACCGGTCGACCCCCTCGAACTCCGGCGTGTAGCCCTCCCGGTAGTCGTAGTAGCCACTGCACATGAACAGGAAGTTGCACGTCAGGCGCACGATCTCGGCGTCGGGGCCGTGCTGGGCCTCGACGGTCCACCTGGCGTCCTCGCTGGACCATTCCGCGCGGGTCACCCGGTGGTCGAACCGGATGTTCCGATCGATCCCCTCGTCGCGTGCCGTGGCGCGGACGTAGCTCAGGATCGACGGGCCGTCGGCGATGGCCTTCGCGTCCGTCCACGGCCGGAAGGAGTACCCGAGGGTGTACATGTCGGAGTCCGAGCGAACACCGGGATAGCGGAACAGATCCCAGGTCCCGCCGATCGCGCCGCGCGCCTCGAGGATCGCGTACGTCTTGTCCGGGCATCTCGTCTTCAGGTGGTACCCGGCACCGATCCCGGACAGGCCGGCACCCACTATCAGGACGTCGAAATGGTCGATCGCCATGTCTGCCACCGCCGTCGTGGGGAGTGTTCCACCTCGAACCTAGCACCGCGCCGCACTGCATCCCGGACCGTTGGCCACCTACGATCCAGGTGGATGGAGGTGTGCATGCGCACTCTGGGATCGGCGGCCCGTACCGTCACCGAATTCCTCGTGCTGTGGCTGATATCGGCCGTGGCGCTGATGGTGATCGACGCGGTACTGCCCGGCGTCGAGCTGGCCAGTACCGGAGCCCCCGGTCCGCTCGGATCGGCTCCGAGCGCGCTCGCGCTGGCCCTGGTGTTCGGTCTGCTCAGCACGGTGCTCTGGCCACTGTTGCTGCGCGCCATGCTGTGGGTCGGACCGGCGCTGCTGTTCCTGTTCGCCTTCGTCGGGAGCGGCCTGATCATGCTGCTCTCGGTGCGCATCCTGCCGGTCGCCACGGCGGAGAGCGCGACCGACATCGTCATTCTCGCGGTGCTGTTGTCGCTGGTGAGCTCGACGGTGTCCGGTGCGATAGCTTCGCGGCGTGACGACACGTATCGCATGATGCTGGTGCGCCGTCAGCGTTTTCGCCTGCGTCGCAAGAGGTTGCCCGACGGTGTCTCGGATCGCCCGGGGCTGTTGTGCATCCAGATCGACGGGCTGGGCTACAAGGTGTTGCAGCGCGCGATGCGATCGGGGGTGGTCCCCCACCTCGCCGCGATGGTCCACGACGAGTCCCACCGCCTGATGCCATGGCACACCGACTGGAGCAGTCAGACCGGCGCCAGCCAGTTGGGGATCCTGCACGGCAGCAACCACAACGTGCCGGCATTCCGGTGGTATGACAAGGCCACGAAGAAGGTTGCGGTGTTCAGCAATCCGAGCGACAACGCCGAGCGCGAACGGGAGCGCGCGTCGATACCGGGGCTGCTCGCCGACGGGGGAGCGAGCCGCGGCAACCTGTTCTCCGGTGGCGCCGAGGACAACGTTCTGGTGGTCAGCAGGATGAAGGGCGCCCGGATGGGCGGCGGTGGCACCGGGTACGCGGACTACTTCATCGATCCGGCGAGCGCCGTCCGCACCTTCATCAGGCTGGTCGCCGAGGTGTTGCGCGAGATTCGCCAGGCCTGGCACCAGCGCAGACGGGACATCCGTCCGCGGGTACGCCGCGGCGGCATCTATCCGCTGGTGCGGGCCTTCACCACCGTCGTCGAGACCGATGTCGTGGTGGCCGCCGTGATCGGCGACATCATCAAGGGCCGCAACGTGATCTACGTAGACCTCGTCGGCTATGACGAGGTCTCGCACCATTCCGGGGTGGAGCGGCCGGAGACCCTCGCGGTGCTGCGCAAGCTCGATGCGGAGATAGGCATGATCGCCGCCGTCGCGGCGCAGGCCGACCGGCCGTACAACATCGTCGTCCTCTCGGACCACGGCCAGAGCCAGGGCGAGACGTTCAGCGACCGCTTCGGCGAGAACCTCGAGGCCCTGGTACTGCGCGAATGCGAGGCGAACCGGCCGCAGCCGCAGCACAGGCGGTGGCTGCACCACGACAAGGACATCCCGGACACAGGCGCGCAGGGACGCGGCGCGGAGGGCCTCGGGTACGCCACCGCGAGCCTGCGGGCCACGCCGCCGCCGGACCGGGTCACTGCGCCGCCCGAGCGGCCGGTGGTGCTCGCGTCCGGCAACGTCGGGCTGGTGAGCTTCCCGCTCGCAGCAGGCCGCGCGACGATGCGCTGGATCACCGAGCACCATCCGTCCCTGTTGCCCGCCCTCACCACTCATCCCGGGGTGGGGTTCATCCTCGTGGCCCGCGAGGGCAAGGGATCGATCGTGCTGGGCGCCCACGGCAGCATCGAGGTCGACACCGGATCCGTGGCGGGCCGGAACCCGTTGGCGGACTTCGGCCCCGGCACCCTCGAGCGGATCCGCAGGACCGACGGCTTCGACAACGTCGCCGACATCATGATCAACGGCCGGTACTGGCCCGACACCGGCGAGATCGCGGCGTTCGAGGAACAGGTCGGCTCGCACGGGGGACTCGGCGGTCCGCAGACCCGGCCGTTCCTGCTCTATCCCGCGCACCTGCCCGAGCCGCCCGACGAGTTGCACGGTGCGGAGCAGGTCCACCGGGTGCTGAGCGGCTGGCGCGACCTCCCGGCGGCAGAGGCTAGGGCCGGGCGCACTGTCGGCGGTCGATAGCCCGCTGCCGATCTTCATGCGGTGCTGCTCTTCGACTTCTGATTCCCGGGATCGGCACCTCTGATCCAAATACAGGTACCTCCCCCCGTCATCTTCCGGGTGTAATCAGCTCGGTCTCGACGAAGTATGGGGTGCGACACATTCGCCGACAGGTGCGCAGTGCACTGGCGAACCGCCTGATCCGAGGAGTACAGATGAAGATTCCGCTGTGGATCGGCGTCCCCACGATGCTTGCGCTCTCGGCTGCCGACTCGGCCCTCGAACTCCAGATCCGGGCTGTCGGTGCAATGACACGAACCGTCATGTGCTCGATGGGCGCCATCGGTCCTGAGCGGCCACCACTATGGGATGCCGAGAAAGCACGCGGAGACACCGAGGAGGCACCCGCCTCGCAGCTCGAGCGGTCAGGGATCGAGGACCTGCCGCTGCCGACGGGGTAGCGACGCCGGATATTCCCACGCACCCGGTCAGGAACGGCCCCATCCCGTCCCGTGGAACCAGCCCAGCTTCGTGACGACCACGTTGCCCGTCAGTTCGGTCTAGTGAAGAGCATCCAGAGACATGATCAATAATCTTGACTTCTCCCACGCCGCCCTCATCGACGCACCCGGTAGCTGGGTCAGGTGGGCTCGTTGCCGCCTCGGTGACCCAGACAGGATGTTCGTACGGGGCATGAGGAAACAACGAGAGGTCGCTGCGCTCTGCGAGCGCTGCCCTGTGGTCCTGCAGTGCGGCGCAGATGCCCTGGACAACCGCGTCGAATTCGGAGTCTGGGGAGGAATGCCGGAACGCGAACGGCGACACCTCATCCAACGTCACCCGCACGTCGCGTCGTGGGCCGACTTCATCGCAAAGAACCGACGCACGCGCTTCCGGAACTTCCTCGACGCGGTGGCCGGGTGACTGGTGTCAGCCGATTGCGCGTGACGCTACGGATCGGGGGTGCAGTACCCACCGATCCGATATCGCTGCGATCATCACCCGTGTGATCCTCGACGGTTGGTGGCAGAGGCGATTGAACAGCGGCACGCTGACCCTCGACGGGATCAGGTCGACTCAGGGGTTGCACCGTCCATCGACTGACGGAGCGCGTGCATGACACTGGCCAACGCCGGGGAGTCCGCACCGCCGGTGCGCACCACCCCGCACACCGGGATGCGCAGCCGGTTGTTGGCCTCGCGCATGAAGCAGAGTCCGGTTCGAGGTGTCTCGGCGGCCGTGCTGGCGTACAGCACGGTCCAGGCCCTCGGGTTGGTGATGACCTCGAGGGTCGCCGCGTGGTCGCTGGCGATCGAGGGCCCGAGGGAGACCCGGCGCCCGATCTCACGGAAGGCGTCCTCGACGACGGTGTGCAGCAGCACCTGACTGCTGCGCGGCGGGAGCAGCAACTGATACGGAGCGAGCTCGCCCAGCTCGACCGTCGAGAACGCGGACAGCGGGTGTCGGCGCGACGTCACGATCACCAGGTCGTCGACGCCGAGCGGCACCGTCTCCAGGCCGGGACGATCCGCCCGCCCGCGGATCAGGGCGATGTCCGCGTCGCCCGAGGCGACCGCGTCGATACGCTCGGTGAAGCTCTTGATCACGAACTCGATGTCCACGTCCGGATGCGACTCCCGCACGCGGGCGATCGCGTCGAGGCTCTGCGCCGCGAAGCTCATGTTCGCAGTGATCCGGATCCGGTTCCTCGGTTCGCGCACGACGGAGTACGCCTTGGTCTCCAGGCTCAGCACCTGCTGGGCGATGGGGATCAGCCGGGACCCGGCCGGGGTCAGCCGCACCACCCGGGTCGACCGCTCGAACAGCGGGGCGCCGAGCTCCTGCTCGAGCCGGGTGACCTGGTGGCTGACGGCGGATTGCGAGATGAAGCACCGCTTCGCGGCCCGGCTGAAGCTCAGCTCCTCGCTGACCGCCAGGAAGTAGCGCAGTTGCCGAAAGTCCATGCTCACATTCTATTCATTAGCAATCCAGATAAGAGAATTCTGGATACCCGGAGCTAGCTGGCGAAACACCGGATTGCATCCCTACGGTGTAACTCATACATCAGATCGAGCTGGAGGTTGTCGTGGCGGACGCAGGGATGGACCGGACCGAGGTCGTCATCGTGGGCTCGGGGTTCGGCGCGCTCGCGGCGGCGAAGAAGCTGGCGAAGGCCGGCACGCCGTTCGTCCTCATTTCCGAGACCACCGAGCACCTGTTCCAGCCGCTGCTCTACCAGGTGGCGACCGGCGTGCTCTCGGCGGGCGAGATCGCACCGTCCATCCGCGCGATCCTCGCGAAGTACCCGAACGCCGACGTCCGGCTCGGCCGGGTCGTGGATGTGCATCCCGACGCGAAGGAACTCGTCTACGAGGCCGCGGGCGAGCGGCACACCCTCGGCTACAACTTCCTGATCGCCGCAACGGGTGCGCGCCAGTCGTACTTCGGCCGCGACGAGTTCGCGAAGGTCACCTACGCGCTCAAGACCGTCAACGACGCGAAGCGGCTGCGTGACCAGATCGTGCGTTGCTTCGAGGAGGCGCACACCACCACCGATCCGGAGCGCGCCAAGAACCTGCTCAGCTTCATCGTGATCGGCGCGGGCGCGACCGGCGTCGAGCTCGCCGGTCAGATCAAGGAGCTCGCCGGCCGCTACTTCGAGCAGTCGATCCGCGGCATCACCGCCGACGACGTCACCGTCACCCTGGTCGAGGGCGCCGGTGTCGCGATGCCCGCGTACGGCGGCAAGCTCAGCGAGTACACGAAGGCCTCGCTGGAGAAGTCGGGCGTCGAGGTGGTGCTGAACACGCTGGTCACCGACATCGACGAACACGGCGCCACCTTCAAGGCGCACGGCAGCGAGGCCGGGGTGCGGCGCACCGCCGAGACCATCGTGTGGTCCGCTGGCGTGCAGGCCAACGACTTCGCGGGTGTGCTCGCCGAGCGCACCGGCTGCGACACGGATCGGGCTGGCCGACTGCTGGTGAACCCGGATCTGACGGTCGGTGGCCGCGCGGACATCTTCGCCGTCGGCGACATGACCTCGCTGAACAACCTGCCGGGGCAGTCCCCGGTGGCGATGCAGGGCGGACGCCACGTCGCCAGGACCGTGCTCGGCAAGACCCCGCGCGGTACCGCCTTCAAGTTCCGCGACAAGGGCTCGATGGCGATCATCAACCGCTTCCGTGCGGTGACGAAGGTCAAGAGCATCGAGCTCACCGGGTTCATCGCCTGGGTGCTGTGGCTGGCCGTGCACATGGTCTACCTGGTCGGGTTCCGCAACCGGTACATCGCGGTGATGTCCTGGTTCGGCTCGTTCCTCGGCCACCGGCGCCCGCACTTCCACTACGCGCAGGAGCCGTCGCCCGTGGGGGCCGTCGACGCCGACGACGAGGATGACAAGGTGTCGGTCGCCGCCTGACCGGGGGCGCGACCGTCGGGGTCGGACGCGCGGCGCAATAGGCTGAATGCGCCCGCGCGTCCCGACCGACGAAAGACAGTGATGGACACCACGTCTCCCGCCCGCCTCGGCGATCTCCGGACGAGCACGCAGCGCCGCACACTGATCGTGGTGGTGGCCTCGCAGATCCTCGGCGGCGCCGGGCTGGCCGCAGGCGTCACCGTCGGCGCCCTGCTCACCAAGGAGATGCTCGGGTCGAGCCGCTTCGCCGGCCTGTCCTCGGCCCTGTTCACCCTCGGGTCCGCGGCCGCGGCGCTGATCGTCGGGCGGGTCTCGCACCGGCTCGGCCGCCGGACCGGACTGAGCATCGGATACCTCGCGGGCGCGGCGGGCGGTGCCGGGGTGGTGCTCGCGGCCGTCACCGACAGCCTCCCGCTGCTGTTCGTGTCCATGTTCGTCTACGGATCCGGGACCGCGACCAACCTCCAGGCCCGGTACGCGGGCACCGACCTGGCCGAGCCCTCGCATCGGGGCCGGGCGGTCAGCACGATCATGGTCGCGACGACCTTCGGCGCGGTGGCGGGGCCGAACCTGGTGGAGGTCACGGGCGACCTCGCGGACGGGTGGGGCATCCCCGTGCTGGCGGGCCCCTTCATCCTGTCCTCGGCCGCCTTCGCCGCCGCGGGCATCTTCCTCTGGGCGTTCCTGCGACCCGATCCGCTGCGCGTCGCGCGACAGCTGCAGTCCGAGCCGGTCGTAATGGGCGAGGAAGCACCGCTCGAGCCAGACCGCGACATGCAGCGCCGGGGCATCCTCGTCGGCGCGACGGTGATGGTGGTGACGCAGATCGTGATGGTCGCGATCATGACCATGACCCCGATCCACATGATCGATCACGGACACGGCCTCGGACAGACCGGGATGGTCATCGCGATCCACGTCGCCGCCATGTTCCTGCCGTCGCCACTGACCGGCATGCTCGCCGACCGATACGGGCGGATCCCGGTTGTGGTCGCGGCCGGCGTCACCCTGCTCGCCGCCGGCATCCTCGCGGCCCTCGCACCCGCCGATTCCGTGGTGCTGCTCTCCGTCGCCCTTGCCCTGCTCGGGCTCGGCTGGAACTTCGGACTGATCAGTGGCACAGCCATTCTCACCGACTCGACCCCGCTCGCGACGCGGGCGCGAACCCAGGGTTCGGTCGACCTGTGCATCGCGCTCGCGGGCGCGGGCGGCGGCATCGTCAGCGGGATGGTGGTCGCATCGAGCAGCTTCGCCGTCCTCTCGTTGGGCGGGGGACTGATCGCGCTGGCGCTGATCCCCGTACTCGCGCTGAACCGCAGACAGACGCAGGCGACGCCGGAACCCATGCGGACCGGCACCGCGTCATGACCTCGGGCTGACCGCCGCCGCCCTCATGGCATCCGCAGCCGCGGCACCGGCGGGACCCAGCCGGGATCGCGGGTCGTGACCGCGAGCTCGTCGATCAGGTGGGTGGACCAGGCCAGGAGCCCCGCGATGTCGAGCGCGTGGGGCGGCCGGTCCTCGTACGACCCGACCAGGTCCCGCCCCCGCCGCAGCGACAGGGCCGCCGCCGGTTCGCCCCGGAGCGCCCGCTCCAGGCCGTCCGCCAGCTGCCACAGGCCCTGCCAGAGCTCCAGCTCCTCCGGCGGCGCGAGCGTCGATTCGGCCTCCAGCAGGTCCCGTGCCCGCGCGGGATCGCCGTGATCCATCAGCCGCTGCGATTCGGTGATCGCGGCGCCGAGGTCGAGCCGTGGCCCCCAGGAAACGTCGGCCATGTACCGAATCTAATCCCTCCGGCACGCGGCGACCAGGGGCCGCGGCGGCGTCATATGCCGGATCCAGAGTGTCACGAAAGGGTCCTGCGCAACCCGACAGGCGGGACATTGCAAGTGACCTTCGTCACATTCAGGTAACGAAACGGATACGTTTCGAGATGTTTAGATCTCGGTCGTGACCTGCGGGGGAGGCGCCGACGACCCCCGGATCTGGACGGGCGTCCGTACGTCGGGCCCGCCATCCGAGGGGTGCGATGCCCCCCGAACTGCGTCTACCGTCGCTTCCGGTTCACAAACGAGAACCACCACCGGCTCGCCCATCTTCGCGAACTGCCCAGCGGGATCCGGTCCGACGCAACACATCAGGGCAGTGACGAGGCCAACACCGCCGCGGGGCGAGACCCCGCCGCCGTGCCTCGGATGCAGAGAGGACCAATCACATGTCGATCAACCGTGCACGCAGCACCGCCACCAAGACCCTCGGCTGGATCGCCGCCACCGGCGCCCTCGTCGCCATCCCGATGGGACTGGCCGGCGGTACCGCCAACGCGGCAGGTCACAATTGGGACGCGGTCGCCCAGTGCGAGGCCAGCGGCAACTGGGCCACCGATACGAGCAACGGATTCTCCGGCGGCCTGCAGTTCACCCCGAGCACCTGGGCCGCATACGGCGGCAAGGGCCACGCCGCGAACGCCTCCCGCGAGGAGCAGATCCGCGTCGGCGAGAACGTGCTCGCGAGCCAGGGTCCCGGCGCGTGGCCCGTGTGCGGCCAGTACCTCTGACCGTTTCACCGCGGGCCCGCATTCCCGGTGGCGGGCCCGCGGGGGGATCGAAGCTCCGATTGCAGTCCTGATCCCGCCTCGACGAGGGCCTCGCCCGCACAACTCAAGGCACCCAGATCGACCTCCGTGGCCTCGAACGGCACACGCAACGCCGTGGCCGTGGCCCAGCCTCGACGCAAGAGACCCGCGTCGGTGCTCTCCGATTCGTCGCGGCGGTCCTGACTGAAGGTCACCATGATGTGGTGCCGATCGTGGCGATCGAGCTCAGCCTGGACCGCGCCGAAGGCAGCGAGACGGGCCGGGCGCAGGCCGCGAACCGATGACAGCGGGACATCGGGCATGTTCACGTTGAGCACGGTGCCCGGCTCGCCGCGCGTCATCACCCAATCGATCGCACGCCGGGCGATCGCGGAGGCCGTTTCCCAGTGCTCCGGTTGGACACTGTCGACAGACACGGCCATCGCCAGCGCTCCCTGACCTGCGCCGGTGAGCGCAGCACCGACCGTGCCGGAGTGCAGGATCGCATGGCCGGTGTTGGGACCGTGATTGATACCGGAGAGCACCAGATCCGGTGGCGGTCCGAACGCGCCGGACGACGCGACGAACACGATCAACGCCGGTGAGGCCTCGACCGCGGTCACCTCGACCTCGCGGATGGAGTCGAACCGTCTCGGGGCCACCACCAGCCGCCCGCCCGTTTCCAGCGCGGTGAGCGCGGCGCTGGAACCGCTCCGGTCGACATTCGGGGCGGCAACGACCACATCGAGTCCCGCGGCGACCGCGACGCGGGTGAGCACCTCGATCCCGACGCTGTCGACACCGTCGTCGTTCACGACCAGCGCTCTCATCGTTGGGAGACCCGCCTGACCTCGACGGTGGCCGCGAACCTCGTGATCACCTCTCGCTGCCCGGACCCGAGACCCCGCCGGGTCACGTTCAGTGCGCCCGCTGCGGCACCGAGTGTTAGCGCGTCGCGCATGTCTGCCCCGGCCGCCAGGGCAACGGCGATTCCGGCGGTCATCGAATCTCCCGCGCCCCGGTGGTCCACCGTTCGCAGGGGTGGAGGCGCCACCTCCCACAACTGACCGCCGGTCAGGGCGAGAGCGGCGTCGCCCGCACGGGACACGACGACGGTCTCGGCGCCCTCATCGGACAGTCGTTCCATCGCGGCGGCGAGCGAGCCGATGTCCCCGGACGCCGCGAACCCGCCCTCGATCAGGTCCTCGTGACTGACCTTCAGTACCGTCAACCCGCCGCGCAGCGCGGCGGACAGGGTGGCCCCTGACAGATCGGCGATCACCGGAATCCCGAGCGCCCTCAGATCACCGACCAGCCGGGTGTAGACCTCGTCGGGCACCACGCTGCCCGACCGGCTACCGGCGAGCACGGCGACGTTCGACGACATGCCCTCTCCGAGGGCGGTGCCGTACAGGTCGTCCGCCTCGTGTCGGGACAGACCGGTCGGATCGATCTCGGTCACGACCACCCTCGTCCCACCGCGACGATCGTGGATGTATGCGCCGTTCTGACCGGCGACCGGCACGCCACAGACACCGATGCCCTCCCTGGCGATCAGATCGGCCAGTATTGCGCCCGTTTCGCCACCGAACGGGCCGCACAACCGCACGGCGAACCCAAGGATCAGCGCCATCCGGCCGATCCAGAAGCCCTGGCCGCCCGCATGAACGTGCAGCTCAGCCCCACCATCGGGACGGGACTCGATCGTGATCGTCAGCAGGGGGTCTGGAGCGAAAACGAACACCGGACGTTCCTCGCCCTGGCCTTCTTCACCGGCAGCCATGGGCGACCCTCACGAATCCACGCGGACGCCCCGACGATCAGGATCTTTCGTCCCGGTCGGGTGGCGAGAACTTCTGCGTGGCATCGGGATCGATGGCGTCGGCCCGTTCGACCCGTGCATCGAGTTCCTCGCGCGACTTCGCGGCTTCGCCCCCTCGCGCCTGGGCGCGTTCCTTCAGTCGCGCGGACTCTGCCCGCTTCGCGTCGGCTTCGGCCTCCGCCATCCGGGCACGGGCAGCGGTCTCCGCGGCGAGTGCCTCCTGCTGTCCGACCTCGTGGGACTGCTCGGCGGCCCGGTCGCGGATCTCCGCCGCCTCGGTGCGCCGATGTTGTGTCCGTGCCCTTCGAGCGAACCAGAGCGCGGCCGCCAACAGCACGACGACCACCGCGATCACGATGATCCAGACGACCACATCGTTGTCCATGTCGGTTCTCCTCCTCTTACTCGCTCCCGCGGCCTGGGCGGGAGCCGAAACGGCCTCACTATGACGCCGCCTTCTTCGTCGAGCGCGTCTTCCGCTGTCGCCCACCCTTGGTGGCGGCCTTCGCGGACCCTCCTCGCGACCTTCCGCCACCGGCCCGTGTGCGTTTGGAAGTCTTCGCCTTGGCGCCCGAGGCCGACTTCGTCCCGCGAGACTTCCTCGCATCCACGCTGGCGGTCAGGGCGTCGATGAGCGAGGAAACGTCCTCGTCGGTCTCCGTAGCCGTCGTCGGCGGCTCGGTCACCTCGTCGCCTGCGACCTTCGCCTCGATCAGCGAGCCTGCCATCGCCCTTTCCTTCGGCTTCACCTGCGGCGCATCCTTTTCCAGGAAAGCGAAGTCAGGCATGCGGACCTCGTCGGGCCACCGCATGGTGTTCACCATGATGACGTCGCCGTAGACACGGAGCACCGCGAGGGATTCGCGCTGCCGGATCGCGATCTTCGACACCGCGACCTGGCCGGACTTGTGCAACGCATCGCGCAGCGTGACGTACGGCTTGACGGCAGATTGTTGCGGCTCGAGGAAGTAGCTCTTGTCGAAGTAAATCGGATCGATCGACTCGAGTGGCACGAACTCCACCACCTCGACGGTCTTGGCGCCGGACAGCGGGAGTGCGCCGAAATCCTCATCGGTGAGGATCACGACGCCGTCGTCGGTCTCGAAGCCTCGCGCGATCTCCTCATAGGGCACCTCGACGTCCTCGAGGGTGCAGACCCGTTGATAACGGATCCTCCCGCCGTCGGCCGCATGCACCTGGTGCAGGGGGACATCCTTGTCCCCGGTCGCCGCGTAGAGGCTGACCGGGATCGCGACGAGCCCGAACGTCACCGTGCCCTTCCAGATGGAGCGCACACCGTCATCCTCTCCACACAGTCATCGCCCACGCCTGCCCGCCCTCGATCCCAGGATTGCCCGTCGTGGCCCCGCCGAAACACGCAGGACGGCACGCGACGGTCTGGATCCGAATCGGTTTCGGCATCCGCCCGGAGGGGAATACTCGAGTCATGAGCAGCCGGAAACGACTGGCGCACGACAGTGCGGACTTCGATGTGAGCAACGAACCCGGGTTCCGGCGCTACATCGAGGCGGTTTCCGCCGCGGTCGGGGCAGATCTGGAGCAGGTGCACTTCACGTTCTGCGCAGAGGGACCGGAGTCAGAGGCGTACATCGCGGTGCCCAGACAGCCCGATGCCTTCCGTGGGCGCGAGGTCGCGTTGCTCTGGGTGCCATCGGGCGGATGGCAGCTCGCCGTCGAGACCTCCTCGACCGAGGACATGATCATCCTCGGTAGCACTACAGGAAGTCCGGTTCCTCAGCCGAGTGCGGTGCGGGCGCTGTGCGAGGACTACCTGCACCCGGGGCCGCGATGACCGGCCGACGTCACTCGACGGTGAGCATGTCGCCGGCGCGGGTGACCGCGTAGCCGGCCAGGGCCTCGCGGGCCGGAGTCCTGACCACCGAGCCGTCGGCGATCGAGAAGCGGCTGCCGTGGCAGGCGCAGTTGATGGTGCCGTCGCTGACCTCGGACACGATGCAGCCCTGGTGCGTGCACACCGCCGCGAACGCCCGAAAGACGCCCGGTTCGGGCTGGGTGAGGACCAGCTGATGCTCGGCCAGGACGATCCCGCCACCGACCGGGACCTCGGAAACTGCGATCCGCGCGGGCTCGGAGCTCGTGCCCTTGCCGACGGCGGCCACCCCGGTGCTGCAGCCGGCGACGGCAAGGCATCCCGTGGCGCAGGTTGCGGCCAGGAAGGCCCGACGGGGCATCGCCACCGCCTGATCGACATCGCTCATGCGGGAACCACCAATCCGGTCAGGTACATCAGCAGGATTCCTGCGCCGATTCCGGCCAGGACCACCGGGTCGACGGCCGCTCGATCCGGACCGCGCAGGGACGGCGCGATCTGGACGATCACCTGGATGATCGCGCCGACACCGACACCGAGCAACAGCGCGGAGACCTCGCCGTTGCTGACCCCCGCGCCGAGGACGGCCCCGAGGATCGCGGGCGCCCCGGCGAGGAACCCGAGTCCCAGCAGGATAAGCAGGGGAGTGCGCCGTCCGGTCAGCGGGGCGACGATGGCCAGTCCCTCGGTGGTGTTGTGCAGGGTGAACCCGATCACCAGGAACGCGCCGAGCGCGAGCTCACCGACCGCATAGGCGGATCCGATGGCAAGGCCCTCGCCGAGATTGTGCAGCCCGATGCCGGCCGCGATCATCGCAGACAGGCGCAGCCCGGACGCTCCCGCGCCAGCCTGCCTGGCACGCAGGAACCGGTCGATTCCCATCAAGGCCAGGAAGGCGACCGCCGCCCCGAGGACGACGAGGGTGACGCCACCGAACGCCCCACCAGCAGCCGCCGCCAGCTCGAACCCCTCGCCTGCGCCGTCGAAGGCGAGGAAGGCGAGCAGGCCGACCGTGAGAGCGAGCACGAACCGGACCGCGCGGGCGCCTGCCCGACGCAGCACCGGCAGCAACAGCATGCCGAGCAGGACCGGGATGACCCCCACGTAGGTGCCCAGCAGCGCCATCGTGCCGAAGAACGCCATCCCGGGTTCCGGAGTGGGTACGGCGGCTGGGATCTCGTGCTCGATGACCAGCCCGGTGTTCGTCAGCATCGAGACCAGGTAGGGCTGACCGGTGATCCACGGGTAGTCGAAGGTGATCGTCTCGGACTGCAGCCGTCCGATCGACTCCTCGGCCCCGGCGAGGTTGACGTAGGCATCGTTGACGAAGGCCTGTGCGATGGTCACCGGGTCCGGCCCGACATTGCGCACGGTCAGGACGATCTGTCCCGGTTCGAGAACGGTCCGTTCGACCGCGATGTCCTCGATCGGAGGGCCCGCGCGCTCCGGCAGGCTCTGCCCGGCCAGCAGTGCCAGCGCCGCGAGGGCCACCGCGATGATCGCGACGACACCCGCGCCCCGGCTCCACGCGCCCGCGCGGGTCATCTCGGTGCCGTCGACGCCGGTCTCGTCCGGCGCCGGTCGCGGTGGTGTGTTCGTCACTCGGTCACCTCGAAGAATCCCATCCAGCCCAGGTCGGCGAACTCGGTCTTGTGGGCGTGGAACATGTACCGACCCGGATGCGGGAAGCGCATCTCGCAGATCCCGCGCTGGCCCTGCCCCTGGACGATCGTGTCCGTGAACTCGGCCGGCTCGAGCCGCGTCCCGGTGGGGAAGTAGTCGAAGAAGTTGCCGTGCACGTGGAAGCTGTTGATCGGGTCGTACTCGAGGACGTTGACCAGGTAGATGCGCACCAGCTCGCCCCGTTTCACCTGCACCGGCTCGTGCATGTAGTGGAACGGGATGCCGTTCACGGCGTAGAGCTGATTGCCCTCGCCGTCGAAGGTGGTGTTGTACCCGTGCATGACCATCACCATCTCGTCGGCGGGCGGGCGCCCCTGCGCGGGATCGATGATGAAGGTGCCGTACATGCCGCGCGCGATGTGCTCGGCCAGCGGGCTGACGTGACAGTGGTAGAGGTGCACCCCGAACGGGGTGGCGTCGAACTCGTAGGTGAAGGAGGCGCCGGGTTCGATGATGCCTCGCCCCACTCCGGGGATCCCGTCCATCTCTGCCGGGTGGATGCCGTGGAAGTGCATCGTGTGCGGGTGCTCGGACCCGTTGGTGAAGCGCACCCGGAGCCGGTCTCCCTCCCGGCACCGCAGCGCTGGCCCGGGCACCCGCGAGTTGAAGGTCCACGCCGGGAAGTACACCCCCGGCGCGATCTCGATCTCCTCGTCGCTGGCGAACACCTCCCACTCGCGCAGCGTGCGCCCGTCCGGCAATACCGAGGTCGTGCCGTAGTCGAAATCGCGCAACACCGCGGTCGGGTCGAACCCGTTCGCCGCGTGGTCGACCTGTTGGCCGAGACGGAACGTGGCCCCACTCTCTCCGCCCCCGTGACCGGCGACCGCCGTGCCGTGCGCATGCCCGCCTGCGACCCCGGATCCGTGGCCGCCGGGATGCGGCGACGCGGACGCCTCCTGCTGCCTACCCGCTCCCAGCAACAGCCCAGCCGAACCCGCCAGCGCCCCTCCGAGCAGCAGCTGACGCCGCGACGGCGCGCTCACCGAGCCGCCCTCGATCGGGGCGACCGGGGTTGTGCGCGCAATACTTCGCTTGATCACATCACAAAGTTTGTCATACCGAACTTAAGTGTTCATACGCTCCTCATTGTGTTCCGCGGGCGATCGATACAGGCTGTTATGAATACAGATCTTTCTGTATCATTTCCGCATGGACACGCTGATGAACAGTGACGCGCTGTCGCGGTTCGGATATGCACTGTCGGACTCGACGCGGTCGCAGATCCTCCTGAGCCTGCGCGATGCGCCCGGATACCCGTCCGATCTCGCCGACAAGATCGGCGTCTCGCGACAGATCCTGTCCAACCATCTCGCATGTCTGCGCGGCTGCGGCCTCGTGGTCGCGGTCCGAGAGGGCCGCCGCAGCCGGTATGAACTGGCGGATCCGCGGATCGCAAGGGCGCTCGAGGACCTGGTCGGTCTCGCACTCGCGGTCGATCCGACCTGCTGCCCCGATGCCGCGATCGAGGACAGCTGCTAGCGCGGCTGCGATTGCTGTGACTGACCACACCGAGTGAACAGGAGACCCCCGATGTGCGCCATCACCCCACCCACGCGGGCACTGTACGACCTCGAGATGACCGCGGGCCGGACCGCGCCCACCACGCTGGACCGGTGGCGACACCTCGAACGCGCACACATCATTTCGCAGCCGTACCCCTGGTTGCACACCCGAAATCATGCCGCGATGCTCGCACTCGCGCTGACCCAGCGGGACCGGAGCGAGGCACTCGGCCAGGTCGTCAGAATCATCGTGGCCGCCCCTGGCTCGCTGTCCGGGCGCTACCCGGAGGGGAACACCGGGCGCGCATCCGTGGGACTCACGACCCCCATGCGCGTCCCTGACGACCTGGCCGAGATCGTCGCATCAGAGTGAACGACCAGCCGGGCTCGCCGCGCATCGGGCACGCGCCGCCGAGCGGCGCCCTTGCCGAGTACGTCGAGCGCTATTGGTGGTGCACAACCACGGGGGGCGGGTCGTTGCCCGACGTCTGGCCGGGCACCGGCGCCGAACTGTGGATCCATCTGCGCGGCCAGGTCACCGCGCGCTCCTCGGGCCCTGTCACGCCGATCCGGCTGCCCGCCGCGCACCTGGTCTGCCTGCGGCGCACCCACTGGTCGCTCACACCGCCCCCGGGCGGAGCGGCCATTCTCGCGGTTCGTTTCCGGGCCGGGTCGCTGCGGCGACTGCTACCTGCGGGTGTCGAGGAGGTGGCCGACGCGGCGGTGTCCGCCGAAGACGCGTGGCAGAACGCCGGACGGCGGCTGGCCGACACGGTCCGTTCGGCGCCGACGGGACCGATGCGCATCGCGGCCATGGACCGGGCGCTGCGCGCCCTGGTCGCCAACCGCCCGCGCGAGCGTGCGGGCGAGGCCGGCGTCATCGCCGCGGCAGACCTCGTCTATAGGCGCCGAGGGGCCGTGCGCATCGATCACCTGGCGGCCGAGACCGGCATGAGCGCGCGGCAGCTGCAGAGACGCTTCCCGCCTGCCGTCGGAGTCGGTCCCAAGGAGTTCCAACGACTGACCCGAATTCAGCACGCCGCGCGGACACTGCTGCTGCAGGACGAACCGCGCTACCTGGCCACGGCGCTCGACGGCGGGTTCTACGACCAGAATCACTTCATCCGCGAGTTCCGCCAGTTCACCGGGCGCACGCCCGCCGCGGTCCTCGGGCGCGGGATGTCGCATTTCTACTATGAGTCGGCCGCCATACCGAGCCAGGGTTGACCTGTCACGACCCCGACCGAAAGGCGACTACATGACCATGGTCACCGCGATCCTGAACCCCAAGCCCGGCCACGCCGACGCGCTCATCGCCGCGCTGCACGAGGTGGCCGAGCACACCCGCCGCGAGGCGGGGGTGCTCGCGTACGCGATCGGCAGGCGCGAGGACGGGAGCCTCGTCGTCGCCGAGCAGTACATCGACCGCGATGCCTGCGACGTGCACTTCGCGGCGCCGTACGTGAGCGGCCTGCTGGCCCGGTTCCCCGAACTACTGGACGGCGATCCCCAGGTCGAGTTCGCGGAGACCGTCTCCTCGTTCGTCTCCTGATACCTCGCCCGACCCGGCCCGGGGCGCCCGACGGGGCGCCCCGGATCAGCCGATGTGATGTGACTCACACGAAAAGCAGGCATGTATCCAGGTAGTCCGACCGTTGTCGCGTACCCATACCGGCGGGCACTGTGACGTGCACGGGGCGAAGGCTACGAAGGTGAGGTTTCCACGATGCACCAACACCAACAGCGACCCCCTCGCGTCGCGTATCTGTCCGGCGAGATCGACCGGCGAGGCGCTCGCGTCGTGCGAGGTGAGGTGTCCGAGGAACACCGCCGGCTCCACGCCTCCGAGGCAGGGAGGTCACGATGATGTGGAGCCCCTGCGCATACGCGAGGCGTTGGCCTGAGTTGTGGGAGCCGTTGAGCGAATCGGATCGGTGGGTGCTGTCGCAGACGCTGGCCGACGACGCGTCCGAGGACGTGAGCCGCGAGGAGGTCGCGGATCTGGCCCGCTATCTGACCGGCAACATCACGGCCGACGAGTACGAGCTGCGGGCCGAGTGGCGACTGGTCGGCACGGACCCTGTGCAGCTCGATCACAGCACGATCGACCCACGCCGTCTCGAGACCGTCGCCTGATCCGTCCCGTCACGGCGACCGCAGGGGGGCGCTCGGACGCGACGCTGGGCGAACGCCTGCGGTGCTAGGCAACTCCGGCCCGACGTGCCACCATCGTGAGGTGACCAGCAGACCCGCCGAGCCACAGCGTCTTCGTGACCTCGCCCGGCTGCGCGGTGTCCGCGACCGGATCGACCGGGAGTACGCGCAGCCGCTGAATGTCGAGGCGCTCGCCCGCGACGCGCACATGTCGGCCGGGCATCTCAGCCGTCAGTTCCGGCTCGCGTACGGCGAGTCGCCGTATTCCTACCTGATGACCCGGCGCATCGAGCGCGCGATGGCGATGTTGCGTCTCGGCGACCTGAGCGTCACCGAGGTCTGCTTCGCGGTCGGCTGCTCGTCACTGGGCACCTTCAGTACACGATTCACCGAATTGGTCGGTATGCCGCCGAGCGCCTACCGGGACCAGACGCGACCCGAAGGGGAGATGCCGTCGTGCGTCGCGAAGCAGGTGACCAGACCGATCAGGAATCGAGAAGCGCAGGCGGTGACACCCCAATTAGCGTGAGTGCCATGGACATCAGAATTCATTCGGCTTTCCTCCCACACAACGACCGCGACGCCGCCATCACCTTCTACCGCGACACCCTCGGCTTCGAGGTCCGCAAGGAGGTCGGCTACAACGGGATGTACTGGATCACGGTCGGCCACCCGGACCAGCCCGACACCTCCCTCGTCCTGCACCCGCCCGCCGCCGATCCAGGCGTCACCGACGACGAGCGCCGCATGATCACCGAGATGATGGCAAAGGGAACCTACGCGATCCTCACGCTGGCCACTCCCGACCTGGACGACACCTTCGCGAAGCTGGTGGCGAACGGCGCGGACATCGTCCAGGAACCGATCGATCAGCCGTACGGCATACGCGACTGCGCCGTGCGAGACCCCGCAGGAAACCTCCTCCGAATCAACGAGGTGCGCTGACATGACGTCCATCAAGCCGCTGACCACGATCGAATCCCTCACCCTCGAAGTACCGGATCCCACGGCCGCCGAGGCCTTCTACGCCGCCTTCGGCGTCGGCGAACACATCGGCGTGCGCGCCGCGGAGGCGCCGACGACCGGATTCCGCGCCTACACACTCTCGCTCGTGGTGTCCCGGCCGAACATCGTCGACGCTTTCATCGGGGCCGCGCTCGACGGCGGCGCCACCCCACTGAAGCCGGCCAAGAAGGGGTTCTGGGGCTACGGCGGCGTCGTGCAGGCCCCGGACGGCGCGATCTGGAAGGTTGCGACGTCGTCGAAGAAGAACGACGGACCGGCCACCCGGCAGATCGATGACATCGTGTTGTTGCTCGGCGTCGAGGACGTCAAGGCGAGCAAGCAGTTCTACGTCGACCGCGGGCTGGAGGTGGGAAAGAGCTTCGGCCGCAAGTACGTCGAGTTCGCCACCGCGCCGTCGACGATCAAGCTGGCGCTCTACGGGCGCCGTGCCCTCGCGAAGGACGCAGGGGTGTCCCCGGACGGAAACGGATCGCACCGAATCATCCTCGGCAGCGATGCCGGCCCCTTCACCGACCCGGACGGGTTCGCGTGGGAGACCGCCTCCGCGTGAGGCTTGATCGGGTGGGCGCAAGGACCACGGCCGCGACGGCGGCCCGACAGAGAGAGGCACGATGAGCACCACCACCAGGACCGCCGCGCAGTCGCCCGAGCTGCACGCCGCCGACAGCCACGATCTGATCCGCGTGACCGGCGCGCGCGAGAACAACCTCAAGGACATCAGCGTCGAGCTCCCGAAGCGGCGGCTGACGGTGTTCACCGGTGTCTCCGGCTCGGGCAAGAGTTCGCTGGTGTTCAGCACGATCGCCGCGGAGTCACAGCGGATGATCAACGAGACCTACAGCTCCTTCGTGCAGGGTTTCATGCCCAGCCAGGCACGGCCTGAGGTCGACGTACTGGAGGGTCTGACGACGGCGATCATCGTCGACCAGGAACGGATGGGATCGAATCCCCGCTCCACGGTCGGCACCGCCACCGACGCCAACGCGATGCTGCGCATCCTCTTCAGCCGGCTCGGGCAGCCGCACATCGGCTCGCCCCAGGCGTTCTCCTTCAATGTCGCCTCCATCAGCGGCGCTGGCGCGGTCACCATGGAAAAGGGCGGCCGGGAGGTGAAGGAGCGTCGCAGCTTCAGCATCACCGGCGGCATGTGTCTGCGCTGCGAGGGCAGGGGCAACGTCTCCGACTTCGACCTGACCGCGCTGTATGACGACGGCAAGTCGCTCAACGAGGGTGCGCTGACGATCCCCGGATACAGCATGGACGGTTGGTACGGTCGCATCTTCCGCGGCTGCGGATACTTCGACCCCGACAAGCCGATCGCGAAGTTCACCAAGAAGCAGTTGAACGATCTGCTCTACAAGGAACCGACCCGAATCAAGGTCGAGGGCGTCAACGTGACGTACGAGGGCCTGATCCCGAAGATCCAGAAGTCGTTCCTGTCCAAGGACGTCGACGCGATGCAGCCGCACATCCGCGCCTTCGTCGAGCGCGCGATCACGTTCACCATCTGCCCCGAGTGCGACGGCACCCGGCTCACCGAGGCGGCTCGATCCTCGAAGGTCGCGGGCATCAGCATCGCCGACGCCTGCTCGATGCAGATCAGCGATCTGGCCGACTGGGTCAGGGGCCTCGACGAACCGTCGGTGGCGCCGCTGCTGACGGCGCTGCGGCACCTGCTCGACTCGTTCGCGGACATCGGGCTGGGGTACCTGTCGCTGGACCGACCGGCGGGCACGCTGTCGGGCGGCGAGGCGCAGCGCACCAAGATGATCCGCCACCTCGGCTCGTCGCTCACCGACGTCACCTATGTGTTCGACGAGCCGACCATCGGCCTGCACCCGCACGACATCGAGCGGATGAACGCCCTGCTCCTGCAGCTGCGCGACAAGGGCAACACCGTGCTCGTGGTGGAGCACAAGCCGGAGACCATCGTGATCGCCGACCATGTCGTCGACCTCGGCCCCGGCGCGGGCACGGCGGGCGGCACCGTCTGCTTCGAGGGCACCGTGGAGGGGTTGCGGGGGAGTGACACCACGACCGGCCGTCACCTCGACGACCGGGCGGCAGTCAAGGAATCGGTGCGCTCCTCGTCCGGTGCGCTGGAGATCCGCGGCGCATCGTCGCACAACCTCCAGGGCGTGGACGTCGACATCCCGCTCGGGGTGCTCTGCGTGGTCACAGGCGTCGCGGGCTCCGGCAAGAGCTCACTGATCGACGGCTCGGTGTCCCGACGGGACGGGGTGGTGTCGATCGACCAGGGCGCCATCAAGGGCTCCCGGCGCAGCAACCCCGCGACCTACACCGGTCTGCTCGATCCGATCCGCAAGGCGTTCGCGAAGGCCAACGGTGTGAAGCCGGCGCTCTTCAGTTCCAACTCCGAGGGCGCCTGCCCCACCTGCAACGGTGCGGGCATCATCTACACCGATCTGGGCGTCATGGCGACCGTCGAATCCCCCTGCGAGGAGTGCGAGGGGAAGCGGTTCCAGGCGGCGGTGCTCGAGTACACGCTCGGCGGCAGGAACATCGCCGAGGTGCTTGCCATGCCGGTGGCGGAGGCCGAGGAGTTCTTCGGTGCCGGCGAGGCGCGGATCCCGGCGGCGCACAAGATCCTGCAGCGGCTCGCCGACGTCGGGCTCGGCTACCTCAGCCTCGGACAGCCCCTCACCACGCTGTCCGGCGGCGAGCGGCAGCGGCTCAAGCTGGCCACCGCCATGGCCGAGAAGGGCGAGGTCTATGTCCTCGACGAGCCGACCACCGGCCTGCACCTCGCCGATGTCGAGCAGTTGCTCGGCCTGCTGGACCGGCTCGTCGACTCCGGCAAGTCGGTCATCGTCATCGAACACCACCAGGCGGTGATGGCGCACGCCGACTGGATCGTCGACCTCGGCCCCGGCGCGGGCCACGACGGCGGCCGGATCGTCTTCGAGGGCACTCCCGCCGACCTCGTCGCCGCCCGCTCCACGCTCACCGGCGAGCATCTCGCGGCCTACGTCGGCGCCTGACCGGGGCCGCCCGCCGACCCGACACCGCGCGAACGCTATCTCCGCGCGGTGTCGGGTCGGCGATCGCCGTCAGACAGCCCCGCCCCAGAAGTCGGCGAGCACCTGCGTCAGCTCCTCGGGCTTCTCCTCGTTCGGCGTGTGCGCGGCCCCCGCGATCACCTCGAACCGCACGCCGAGACGGGAGGCCGCGTCGGCCTGCATGTCCAGCGGGATGATGTCGTTCTCGCCCGCGACGACGAGGATCGGCAGGCCGGTCGCGGCCAGTTCCTCGACTCGGTCCGGCTCGGCGCTCATGGTGAGGGCGATGCCGGCGATGTTCGCGGTCCTGGTGGCCATGATGCGGTTGTAGAGGAACTCCTTGACCGGCGCCGGGAAGATCTCCTCGAATGCTCCGAACATGGCCTTCCACAGCGCCTCGTTGCCGCCCGCCCACAGCAACTCCGGGATCTGGGCCATGTCGACGCCCGTTCCGATGTCCCGGCCGTTCGGCGGCGAGTCGAGGATCACGTAGTCCAGGAATCGTTTCGGGTCGTTCAGCACGGCGGCCCTGGTGACGAGGCCGCCGAAGCTGTGTCCGAGGAGGTGAACCTTCTCACCGGGCGCGACCTGGTCGAGCACCTCGGCGAGGTCGAGAGCGAACTTGGCGATCGTGTACTCGCCGACCGCATCCCTGCCGTCCGGCCCGTCCGAGTCGTACTGGCCGAGCTGCGAGTACGAGATCAGGCGGTAGCCCGCTGCGGTGACGAACGGCGCCATCGGGAGGAAGTCCTCCCGGGAGCCGGTGAAGCCCGGGACCATGACGACGGTCCCCTTGGCCTCCACACCCACCTCGGGCGTCGCCTCGAAGTAGGACAGCTGGCCGCGCGAGATCGTGATGCGGGACAGATTGACGGTCATGCGGGCTCCTTAATTACCAAGTGATTAGTAGGTTACTTCCACCCCGCGGACGAGACGCCGACCGCCGCGCTCCGACCCTGCGTGTTGACATTCGTCAACATTGGGATGGAGGGCGGATACGCTCGCCCCGTGGACCACGAGGAGAGCAGCTATCGATACTCGTTCATCACTCCGCTACTTCCGACCACCGTGGAGAAACGGATCCGCGATGATCTCGGCGCCACGGTGACCGTTCACGGACACCTCAATGTCGTCACCGTGATCGGCTCCGCATACAGGCGCGCAGTGGCGGGCATGAGGCTCGCCGAAGCCCTCGCCGAACGGGGCGTCGCCGCAGAACGAACGCAGCCCGACCTCGTGAATCGCCGGATGATCGCCGAGCGTGCCCGCTGCACCAGGCAGGCCGTGGCACTCTGGGTGACAGGGCAGCGGCACCAACATGATCCGTTCCCCCTGCCCGTCACGCTGATCCCGGGGGAGACCTGGGCGTGGGCCGAGGTCAATTCCTGGCTCGGCCGCAACGGATACCCCCACGAGACCGACTGCACCATCCCGGGGCTCGAGGACTACGCGCGACTCGACGCGCACCTGCTGTCCCACCGGGACGAGTACCGCGAGATCGCCGCGGCCGCCCGCAGGAATCGCGCCTAGGGCCACGACGCCTCGAGGTCATTCCATCACCGTGACGCAATGGGGTGTGTAGCCGGGGACACCTCAGCCGCGTGACCCGAGGGATACTCTGAACAGAAAGTTGGCGATGCGCCGACGGCGAAGCGATGCAGCCCTCTGCATGAGGTTGATGATGAAAGATCGATCATCGGATGATCTAGATCAAGGCGTCGAGCGGCTGCAGACCGCCGCTCGCGGTACTTCGTCGGATGCGTTCCCGCTGTCGGCGGTCCAGCGGGGTGTGTGGTTCGGTCAGCAACTCAATCCGGCGGCGCCCATCTTCATTGCGCAGTACGTGGAGCTGCACGGCGACATCGACCTCGACCTGTTGCGATCGGCTGCGGTGACCGCGGCTCGTGAGTTCGAATCGCCGTTCCTGCGTCTGGTGGACACCGGCGGGGAGCCGAACCAGGTGGTCGATCACTCGACCGACACCTCGATCGAGTTGTTCGACTTCCGGCAGGAGCAGGACCCGCTCGGTGCGGCGCACGCGTGGATCGACCACGACTACGTCACCCCGATCGACTTGACGCGGGACCGACTGGTGGAGATGACCATCCTCCAGTTCGGCGACAGTGACTTTCTCTGGTACACGCGAATCCACCACGTCGCGCTCGACGGCTACAGCGGGATGACGATGCTGAACCGAGTCGCCGCCCTCTACACCGCCGCGTCCACAGGAGTCGAACCGGAACCGAGCCGGGCCCTCGATCTGCACGCGCTCTACGAGCTGGATCAGAAGTACCGCTCGTCGAGCCGGTTCGAGGCCGACCGCGAGTACTGGGCCGAGCACGTGCGGGGGATCGAGGCGGGTTCCACGCTCGCGCGCCGGGACGGCCCGGCAGCGGCCCGTAGCCGGCTGGAGAGCGCGCAGCTGACGGATGCGGCACTCGACCGGCTGAATTCCTCGGACGCCCGGATCGGCGCCACACCTGCGGCGCTTCTGATCGCGGGGTTCGCCTGCTACCTCTCGAGAATGACGGGCAGCCGCGACGTCCTGGTGACCATGCCGGTGTCCGCGCGCACCACCGCGTCGCTGCAGCATTCCGGTGGCATGCTCGTCAACGTCGCGCCGCTCCGGATCACCGTCAACCCCGACGACACCGTCGCCGACCTGGTGCGACGGGTGCAGCTGGAACTGATGGGCGCCCTGCGCCACCAGCGGTGCAGCGTCGAGGACATCCGGCGCGACGCCGGGCTGACCGGCGCGCGGGAGGGACTGTCCGGGCCGATGGTCAACGTGATGCTCTTCCGCCAGGAGATCACCCTCGGGCCGATCGTCGGCGAGTACCACATCGTGACCTCGGGACCCGTGTACGACCTGCTGATCAACATCTACCAGAGCGGCTCGCCCGCCCGGGCCCTCGTCGACTTCCGCGGCAACCCCAACAGATACGGCGAGGCGGAGCTGCGCACCCATCACCGGCGCTTCGTCGAACTCGTCGAGGCACTGCTCGCCGCCGAGCCCACCGTCGTGCTGGCGGACATCCATGCCGAGTCCGCCCGGATCGGGGCGCGCACGCTGCGCGAGAACGACGAACTGGCGTTCTGGACGCAGGAGCTGGCCGGACAGCCGGCAGATTCGGCCGCGTTGCCGCGCGCAGGCCCGGCACGACCCGTCGGGACCGGACGGGGCTCGGTCACGCGCGTGCTCGACCGCGACCTGCACACCGCGGCCGCGGCGCTCGCCCACGGCCTCGGCATCGAGCCGTTCACGATGCTGCACACCGCACTGGCCGCGGTCCTGAGCCGGCTCACCGACACCGACGACATCGTCGTCGCCGCTCCGGTACCGGACCGGCCCGCCACCGCCCCCACCTGCAACACCGTGGCCCTGCGCACCCCGATCGACACCTCCGCCGCCTTCACCGACCTGGCGCGCGAGACGGGCAGACGTGAGCACCGCGCCTTCGAACACCAGGAGATCCCGTTCGAGCGGGTCATCCAGACGCTCGGCGCGCCCCGTCCGCGGGTGACAATCGACGTCCACACCGCCGAGTCCGCCGCGATCGCCCCGGAGACCACCGAACTCACGGTCGACCTCACCGAACGTTTCACCGCGCAGGGCGCGCCCGCCGGTATCGACGCGCGACTGACCTACGACAACACCGCGCTCGACGAGCAGACCGTGACCTCCTTGATCGATCGGTTCGAACGGTTGCTCGCAGGGGTCGCCGCGGATCCCGACCGGCCGGTGGGGGACGTACCCCTCCTGACCGCTACGGAGACCGCCGGACTGACCCCGGTGGTGGGTCCGGCCGATGTCGCCCCGCGGACACTCGCCCGGATCCTCGCCGACGCGGTGGCCGCAGATCCGGACCACGAGGCGCTCGTCGCCGACGGGCGCAGGCTCTCCTACCGCGAACTCGACGAACTCGCCGACCGGTTGTCGAGGCGTCTACTCGATCACGGTATCGGTCCGGATTCCGTTGTGGCCCTGGCGATCGCGCGTTCGGTCGAAGCGGTGACCGCGGTCTGGGCGGTGGCTCGTATCGGGGCCGCGTTCCTTCCCGTCGACCCGAACTACCCGGCGGACCGGATCGAGTACATGCTCTCCGACTCCGGCGCCGCGCTCGGTCTGACCGTCCGGGCGCACCGCGGCCAGGTACCCGAGACCACCACGTGGTTGGTCCTCGACGACCTGATCGAGACGCCCAGCCCCACGATCTCCCTCGCCGCGGCGACCCCGCCGGCTCACCTCGACGACGTCGCCTACCTGATCTACACCTCCGGGTCGACGGGCCTGCCCAAGGGAGTGGTGGTGACCCATCGTGGGCTGGCGAACCTCGCCGCGGAGGAACGCGAACGGTTCGCGATCACCGCGGACTCCCGCACCCTGTCCTTCTCCTCGCCCAGCTTCGACGCGTCCGTGCTCGAGCTGCTGATGGCGGTTGGGTCCGGCGCGACGATGCTCGTGGCGCCGCCGGACGTATACGGCGGCGTGGAACTGGCGGACGTCCTACGCCGCGAGCGGGTCACACACGCATTCGTCACCCCCGCGGCGCTGGCGTCCGTCGACCCCACCGGGCTCGATCATCTCGAGTGCGTGGTCACCGGTGGTGACGTGTGCCCGCCCGCGCTGGTCCGGCAGTGGGCCTCAGCGGGCCGTCGGATGTTCAACGCGTACGGGCCCACCGAGGCCACCGTGGTCGCCGGCATCAGCGCCGAGCTGCGGCCAGATGCCCCCGTCACGGTCGGTGGACCGTCCCGCGGGTGCGGTGAAATGGTGCTGGACCGGCGACTGCAGCCGGTGCCGGTTGGTGCGGTCGGGGAGCTGTACGTGACGGGCGACGGGCTGGCCCGCGGCTACCGACACCGGCCGGGGCAGACCGCGGAACGTTTCGTGGCGGACCCGTACAGCGCCCGCGGCGGACGGATGTACCGGACCGGCGACCTGGTGCGGTGGATTGCTCGAACGCGCGACGGGACACCCGACACGGCAGCGCTCGAACTCGAGTACCTCGGCCGCAGCGACTTCCAGATCAAGATCCGCGGCTTCCGGATCGAGCTCGGCGAGATCGACAGTGTGCTCCTGGCGCATCCGAGTGTCGCGTTCGCGGCGACCGCAGGGCACACCCGTCCCTCCGGCGACGTCGTGCTGGTCGGCTACGTGCTGCCCGAGGCAGGCGCCGAGATCGACGAGGCCGAGATCCTCGCTCACGCCGCCGTGTCGCTGCCCGCGCACATGGTGCCCGCGACGATCGTCGTCCTCGACCGCGTGCCGCTGACCCCGGCGGGCAAGCTGGACCGGAGGGCACTGCCGGAACCGCACCAGGGCGGGACCACTGCCGACTACCGGGCGCCGCGCACCGCGACGGAGGAGGCGATCGCGGCGGTGTTCGCGGACCTGCTCGGTCGCGCGCGGGTCGGCGCCGACGACAACTTCTTCGACCTCGGCGGCGACTCCCTGGTCGCCACGCGGGTGATCGGACGGGTGAATGCCGCCCTGCTCGTGCAGCTGAGCGTGCGCGAGCTGTTCGCGGAACCGACCGTCGCCGAACTGGCGCACCACGTCGACCGGATTCTCGAGGGCGCGGATCCCGGTCGGCGGGCGGAGGACCGACCCGCGCTGGTTGCCAGGGACCGCCCGGACCGGCTGCCGCTGTCCCCGGCGCAACTACGAATGTGGCTGGTGAACCAGTTCGACACCGCGTCGCCCGCCTACAACATCCCGTTCGCCGTGACACTGACGGGCGAGCTCGACCGCGGGGCGTTGCAGGCTGCGCTGGGTGACGTGATCGCGCGGCACGAGTCCCTGCGGACCGTGTTCCCCTCCGACGCGCGTGGACCGCACCAGGTGATCGTCCCTGCGGCGGACGCGGTAGTGGACCTGACACCCGTCGTCGTCGACCAGGAGCAGGTGTGGGAGGCGGTCGCGGCGACGGCCGCCGACGGATTCGATGTCCGCGAACGGGTTCCGCTGCGAATCGTCCTGTTCCGGACCGGGTCGCGCCGACACGTCCTCGCCGTCGTACTGCACCACATCTCGGCGGACGGGCAGTCCGCCGAGGTGCTGGCCCGTGACGTGGCGGTGGCGTATGCGGCGCGGGTGGCCGGGAGCGCGCCCGAGTGGGACCCGCTGCCCGTCCAGTACGCCGACTACGGCCTGTGGCAGCGCGAACTGCTCGGCGCGGAGGACGATCCGGGGTCGCTGGCCGCCCGGCAACTGGCGTACTGGGGTGACCGGCTGGCCGACCTCCCGGTGGCGATCTCGCTGCCGCACGACCGCCCCCGGTCGACGCGCCCGACCGCATCCGGCGACCGGATCGAATTCGACGTCGACGCCGGGATGCACCGTGACCTCCTCCGGATCGCGCGCGGGTACGACTGCACGTTGTTCATGGTCCTGCACGCCGCGCTCGCGGTGCTGCTCGCCCGGCTCGGCGCGGGGCCCGACGTCGTCGTGGGGACACCGGTCGCCGGCCGCGGTGAACCCGAACTGGACGAGCTGGTCGGCATGTTCGTCAACACGCTCGTACTGCGCAGCGCCGTCCGGCCCGAGGCCACCTTCGCCGATTTGCTCGCGCAGGTGCGCGAGACCGACCTGGGAGCGATCGCCCACGCCGATCTGCCGTTCGAGCGGCTGGTCGACGAGTTCGCCACGGACCGATCTCCCGCACACGCACCGTTGGTGCAGGTGCTGCTCGAGTTCCAGCACGGCGAGCCAACCACGGTGGCGATGCCGGGTCTGTCCGCCGAGGCGGTCGAGGTGGATCCGGGTGTCGCCAAGTTCGACCTCCAGCTGGGCGTGCGGGAACGATTCGACGACTCCGGTCGCGCCGCCGGACTGTCTGCGGCCCTTCGGTTCGCGACCGACCTGTTCGACCGCGCCACGGTCGCCGGGATCGGTGACCGGTTGGTGCGGATCCTGGCCGCTGCGGCTGCCGATCCGACCGCGGTGGTTGGCGACATCGAGATCACCGACGAGCAGGAGAGATCACTCGTCGCGTGGGAGCGGCCCGGCCGCTTGGTGCCGCCGACCACACTGCCGGAGCTGTTCGCGAGCGCCGCGGCACGCGGCCCCGGCGCGTGCGCGGTCGTCGCAGGCACCGCCCGCATCCGGTATTCGGAG
Organism: Rhodococcus sp. UNC363MFTsu5.1; assembly: GCF_000686785.1. Taxonomy (NCBI): domain Bacteria; kingdom Bacillati; phylum Actinomycetota; class Actinomycetes; order Mycobacteriales; family Nocardiaceae; genus Rhodococcus; species Rhodococcus sp. UNC363MFTsu5.1. The sequence continues at coordinate 28,476 of NZ_JMLO01000013.1, read as the reverse complement.
CTGGCTGCGCGTGCGAACCGGTTGGCCCGCTTGCTGATCGGCCAGGGAGTGGGGCCTGCGTCACTGGTCGCGGTCGCGATGACGCGTTCGGACGACCTACCGGTCGCCCTCCTCGCGGTCCTCACCGCAGGCGCCGCATACGTCCCCGTGGACGTGGACTATCCGGAGGATCGCATCGCCTACGTGCTCGCCGACGCCGCGCCGGCGTGTGTCCTGGTCGACGGCGGCGCGAGCGGTTCGGCCCTGCGTCGCACCGGCATTCCGGTTGTCGACCTCGACGATCCCGGTGTGACGACCGCGATCGGCGAGCAGTCGTCAGCGCCGGTGACCGATGCCGACCGGACCGCGCCGTTGTACCCGGACTCGCTCGCCTACGTGATCTACACGTCCGGGTCGACCGGTCGGCCCAAGGGAGTGGCGGTCTCGCACCGCAGCGTGACCACGCTGTTCGCCAACACGGCAGAGTTGTTCCGATTCGGCGGTGACGACGTGTGGACGATGTTCCATTCGCACGCCTTTGATTTCGCCGTGTGGGAGTTGTGGGGTGCGCTGATCCACGGCGGCACCGTGGTGCTGGTCGACCAGACCACGGCCCGCTCGCCACACGAGCTGCTGCAGTTGTTGCAGGACGAGGCGGTCACGGTCCTGTGCCAGACCCCGAGTGCCTTCCGCCAGCTGGCCCACGCCGAGAGGACACGGGCCGACGCCGGCGACGCCGCAGTGCTGCACCTGCGGTACGTGATCTTCGGTGGGGAGGCGCTGGATCCGGGGCTGCTCACCGAATGGCTCTCTCGCCGAGGGGACTCGGCACCGCAGTTGGTGAACATGTACGGAATCACCGAGACGTGCGTGCACGTGACCCACGGCCCGTTGTCCGGGGTGTCGGGGGCCCGTCGTCGAGCGTCGATCGGCAGCGCACTACCGGGGCTGCGGGTGCGCGTGCTCGATGAGCGGCTCCACGTCGTTCCGCCAGGTGTGGTCGGCGAGCTGTACGTGTCCGGCACCCAGCTGGCGCGGGGCTATCCACGTCTCGCGGGGGAGACCGCAGCGCGATTCGTCGCCGACCCGTCCGGGGATGGCACCCGGATGTACCGCACCGGCGATCTGGGCCGGTGGCGGGTGGACGGCACGCTCGAGTACGCCGGCCGCAGGGACCACCAGGTGCAGGTGCGCGGCTACCGGGTGGAGCTGGGGGAGGTGGAGGCCGCGATCGCGGCCGCGCCGGGGGTTGCGTCCGCGGTGGTGGTCGCGGACGAGGGACCCGTCGGGATCCGGCTGGTGGGGTACGCGGTGCCCTACGGCGGTGCGGTCCTCGATCCAGACGAGGTGAGGGCGTCCGTCGCGCAGTTCCTTCCTGGCTACATGGTGCCGTCGACGGTGCTGATCCTGGACCGTTTCCCGGTCACCGCACACGGCAAACTCGACCGCGCGAGCCTGCCGGCCCCCGGTGCCACCGAGCGTTCCTACGTCGCGCCACGAAACCCGGTGGAGGAGATCGTGGCCGGCGTGATCACCGACCTGCTCGGTGTCGACCGGGTGGGTGTCGCCGACGGATTCTTCGTCCTCGGGGGCAATTCGCTGGTGTCGGCGCAGCTGGTGGCCCGGATCAACGACGCGACCGGCGCCGCGCTCGGCATCCGGGACGTCTTCGACGGACCCACCGTCGCCGAGCTCGCCCGGCGGGTCGGCGGGGAGGGCAGCGGGGTGCACCGAGCGCCGCTGATCCCGCAGGCCCGGCCGGCACGGATCCCGCTGTCCCCTGCGCAGCAGCGGATGTGGTTCGTCAACCAGTACGACACGCAGTCCCCGGCCTACAACATCTCGTTCTCGCTGCGGTTGTCGGGCGACCTCGACGTCCCCGCGCTGCGGGCCGCGCTCGGAGACGTCATCGCCCGACACGAATCCCTGCGCACGGTCTACCCGCTCACCGACGACGGACCGTGCCAGGAGATCCTGCCCGCCGAGTTGGCCGAGCCCGGACTCGAGGTCGTCCGGGTACGTGATGCGGACGACCTGCGCGCGCGGATGTGGGCCGCGGCTGCGCGGGGCTTCGACGTCGCGGATCAGATTCCGCTGCGGGCGATCCTGTTCCGGGCCGACGAGACCGACCACGTGCTCACCGTGGTGCTGCACCACATCCTCGCGGACGGCTTCTCGCTGAACCCGCTGGCGCGGGACATGGCCGCCGCGTATGTCGCACGGCTGTGCGGCGACACGCCGCAGTGGCCGCCGTTGACCGCACAGTACGCGGACTACACACTGTGGCAGCGCGAATGGCTGGGCAGTGAGGACGACGCGTCGTCCCCGCTCGCCCGTCAGCTCGACTACTGGACCACCACGCTTGCGGGCCTGGACGAGGTACTGGATCTGCCGAGCGACAGGCCCCGGCCCGAAGTCCGCTCGCAGTCCGGTGGGCGCGTCGCGTTCACGGTCGACGAAGACCTGCACCGGAGGCTGATCACCCTCGCCCACAGCCGCGATGCGAGCGTGTTCATGGTGGTGCACGCGGCACTGGCCACCCTGCTGTCCCGGCTCGCCTGTACCGATGACATCGCGATCGGCACCCCGATCGCGGGCCGCGGGGCCGCGGCTCTCGACGACATGGTCGGGATGTTCGTCGGCACCCTCGTGCTGCGGTGCGATCTCGGCGGGGCGTGCTCGTTCGATGAGCTGCTGCGCCGGGCCAGGGAGACCGACCTCGGCGCGTTCACGCACGCGGACATCCCGTTCGAACGGGTTGTGGAGGCGCTGGATCCGCCCCGCTCACACGCCCATACGCCGTTGTTCCAGGTGATGCTCGAGTTCCGGAGCATCGCGCGGCCGGATCTCGCGCTGCCGGACCTTCGGGTGGAGGCCATCGATTCCGGCGACGTGGCCGCCATCTTCGACCTGCAGCTCACCGTGGCCGAGGAGTTCGACGCCACGGGCGGCGCCGCCGGAATGGCCGCCGGTCTGGTGTACGCCACCGACATGTTCGACGAGGCCACGGCGCGGAACTTCGCCGACAGGTTCGTGCGGATCCTGGAGACGGTGACCCGGTCCCCGGACATGCCGGTGGCGGACATCGACATCCTCGATGGTGCGGAGCGCACCGCGCTCACGGCCGTGCGGGGTGAACCGGGCGCACCGCCGCGCACGCTGCCCGCCGTGCTCGCGGCAGGCGCGGCGATCGACCCGCACGCGCCCGCGATCCGGTTCGATGGCCACGAGATCTCCTACCGCGACCTGGACCGCGCGTCGACCAGGCTCGCCCGCAGCCTGATCGACGTGGGTATCGGACCCGGTTCCGTGGTGGCGCTGGCCATGCCGCGCAGCGTCGAGTACATCATCGGCCTGTGGGCAGTCGCGAAAACCGGGGCCGCCTTCGTCCCGGTCGACCCGGCGCACCCGGCGGACCGGATCGCCTTCATGCTCGACGATTCGGGCGCGGTCCTCGGGCTGACGGTCGCGCAGTCCCGGGACGTCCTGCCCGACGTGCCGCGCTGGTGGACGATCGACGCCGACCGCCTCACCGGCGACCGCACCGCCGTCCCGCCGATCCGTGACACCGACCGGACCGCCCGGCTACGGCTCGACCAGGCGGCCTACCTGATCTACACCTCCGGCTCGACGGGAATCCCGAAGGGCGTCACGATCACTCACCGCGGTCTCGCACCGTTCGCCGACCACGTGCACAAGCGCTGCCGGACCACGCCCGACTCCCGGGCACTGCACTTCACGTCGCCCAGCTTCGATGCCTCGATCCTCGACTTCATCCTCGCGTTCGGTGCGGGAGGGACTCTGGTGATCGCTCCGCCCACCGTGTACGGCGGTGACGAGCTGAGGGAGCTGCTCGCGGCCGAACACGTGACCCACTGCTTCATCACCCCGACGGCGCTCTCCGCGATGGACCCGGCCGGACTCGACGACCTGGTGTGTGTGGTGGCCGGCGGCGAGGCCGTCCCGCCGGACCTGGTGGCCCGCTGGGCCCCTGGACGGCGGATGCACAACGGGTACGGCCCCACGGAGGCGACCATCGCGGCGAGCATCAGCGACCCGTTGACCCCGGGCGACACCGTCACGATCGGAGGCCCGGCACCGGGATTCCGCGTGCGAGTACTCGACCGCAGGCTGCAGCCGGTGCCGGTCGGGGTGCTCGGCGAGCTGTACCTCGCGGGCCCGGCGTTGGCCCGCGGCTACCACCGACGTCCGGGGCTGACGTCCGGCCGGTTCGTCGCCGAACCCGGCGGGCCACCCGGCGAGCGGATGTACCGCACGGGGGATCTCGTGCGGTGGACCGCAGACGGTCAGCTGGTCTGCCTGCGTCGCGGCGATCGGCAGGTCAAGGTGCGCGGCAATCGCATCGAGCTCGGCGAGGTCGAATCGTCCTTGACGGCAGCCGGATCCGTCGGTCAGGCGGTGGCCGACGTGCGCGCGGTCGGGCAGCGCGGAGACCTGCTGATCGCGTACGTGGTTGCTGCCGCGGGGGCGGAGGTGGACACGGCGCGTCTGCACGAAACCCTCGCGGCACGGCTGCCCGTCTACATGGTTCCCGCGCACATCGTGGTGCTGCCCGAGATGCCGATGACCGTGCACGGCAAGGTGGACCGGGCGGCACTGCCCACGCCCGATCTCGGGGCCGAGGTGTCGATCGGCCGGGCACCGTCCGGCGCGGCCGAGGAGAACCTGGGCCTGCTGTTCGCGGAGGTACTCGGCCTTGACACGGTCGGGATGGAGGACTCGTTCTTCGCCCTTGGCGGCGACAGCATCATGTCCATCCAGTTGGTGGCGCGGGCGAAGGCGGCTGGCCTGTCCCTTACGCCCCGTGACGTGTTCGATCACCCGACCGTCGCCGGGCTCGCGACGGTGGCGGACTCGCGCGCGGCAATCCGGCCCGCGGCACTCGAGGAGTTGCCGGGCGGCGGTGTCGGTGAGGTGCCGCTCACCCCGATTCTCGCGTGGATGCTCAATCGCAGTGCCGGCCGCGTCGACAGGTTCTCCCAATCGGTGCTGCTGGTGCTGCCCGACGGAGTCGACCGGTCCACGCTCGAGGTGGCTGTGCAGACCGTCCTCGACACCCACGACATGCTCCGTGCCCGGCTCGGACGCGACGGCGGTACAGAGAGTGGCTGGAGGATGACGGTTTCCGCCGTCGGCAACGTCACGGCCCGGGACGTGCTGACGCGGATCGAGGTGGATTCGGTGGACGACGCGGCGTTCGACGAGCGCGCCGCCGCCGCGGCGGATGCCGCGGCCGACCGCCTGGATCCGGCCGCAGGCACGATGGTGCAGGTCGTCTGGTTCGACGGACCGTCCGGCACCGGGCGGCTGCTGCTTGTCGTCCACCACGCCGTCGTCGACGGCGTGTCGTGGCGCGTGCTGGTGCCGGACCTGGCGTCGGCGTGGGCGCAGGCCTCGGAGGGGCGGATGCCCGAGTTGGCGCCGGTGGGCACGTCGATGCGCCGGTGGGCGCTCGCGCTGGAAGATGTTGCCCCGCACCGGGTCGCCGAACTGCCGATGTGGGAGCGGATACTGGACGGCGACGACCCGGCGCTCGGGTCGCGACCGCTGGATCCCGTGCGCGATGTCGTTGGCACGTGCGAGGAGCTGACCGTCGAGGCATCCCCCGAGGTCACCGAGGCCGTACTCGGCGCGCTGCCTTCGTCGCTCCGTGCCGACGTGCTGGACGGGCTGCTGACGGCCCTCGCGATGGCTGTGGTCCGCTGGCGCGCCGAGAAGGGCATCGAACGGTCCGACGTCCTGCTCGGCGTGGAGGGGCACGGGCGGGAGGAGGAGGCGGTGCCCGGCGCGGATCTGACCCGCACGGTCGGCTGGTTCACGACGCTCTCGCCGGTGCGCCCGGATCTGTCGTCGATCGACCTCGGCGAGGCGTTCGCCGGGGAAGCGGCGGCAGGTGCGGCGGTCAAGCTCGTGAAGGAGGAGCTGCGGGCGATCCCGGATCGGGGGATCGGCTACGGGCTGCTCCGTGGGCTTGCCGGGGAGCCGGGGGCGCGGGTGCGCGGGTGGCGCGAGCCCCAGATCGTCTTCAACTACCTGGGCCGGATAGCCGGCACCGCCGGCGTTGGCCGGATAGCCGGCACCGCGGGAGCAGGCGACGATCCGCAAGCGTGGTTGCCCACCCAGCGTTACGGACTCGGCGGCGCCAACGATCCGCAGATGCCCGTGACGGCCGTGGTCGACATCGCGGCCGGGTTCGTGCCGCGGCCGGAAGGCGCTGTCCTGCAGTCGTCCTGGACCTTCCCGACCGGAGTTCTGGATGCCGCCGACGTGCACCGGCTCACAGACCTGTGGCACCGGGCGCTTGGTGCACTCGCCGCCTACGCCCGCACTCCCGGCGCGGGCGGGCTCACCCCATCTGACCTCGATCTCGTCCCGCTCGACCAGGCGGCGATCGACGCCCTCGAGGCCCGCCGACCCGGGTTGACCGACGTGTGGCCGCTGACCCCGCTGCAGTCGGGACTGCTGTTCCACGCCCGTCTCGCGGAGGGATCGGTGGACTCATACACGGTCCAGCTCGTCGTCGAGCTGCAGGGCAGACCGTCGTCGGAGCGGATGCGCCGGGCCGCGCGGACCCTGCTCGATCGCCACCCGAACCTGCGGGTGTCCTTCGTCGAGGACGACACGGGCGAGGTGAACCAGGTCGTCGAGGGTCGTGTTTCGTTGCCGTGGAGTGAGATCGACCTGTCCGGCCTCGAAGGGTCGGCAGGTCGGGAACGCTGGCGGGAGCTGCTCGCCGAGGATCGGTCGACGCCGTTCGTGATGGACCGCGCACCGCTACTGCGCTTCACACTGGTCAGGACGGGACCGGAGGAGCATCGGCTGCTGCTGACCCACCACCACATCCTGCTCGACGGCTGGTCGACGCCGCTGCTGCTCGAGGAGTTGCTCACCCTGTACGCCGCCGACCGGGAGCCGACGTCGGCGCCTGCGGGCGACTACCGCGACTACCTGACATGGCTGACCGCGCAGGACCACGCATCCGGGCTCGCGGAGTGGCGCCGGGCCCTCGCAGGCGCCGACGGGCCGACGCTGCTGGTACCGGGCGATGACGGCGTCGTGACGGAGGCCGAACCAGGGGAGGCGACGCTGACCGTGCCCGCCGAGGAGACCGCGGCGCTGGTGACGGCGGCCCGGAAGCACGGGGTCACGGTCAATACCACCGTGCAGGTCGCCTGGGCGCTGGTGCTCGGTGCACTCACCGGCCGCACCGATGTGGTGTTCGGTGCGACGGTGTCGGGGCGTCCCCCGCAGGTGCCCGGGATCGAGGCGATGATCGGACTGTTCATCAACACCGTGCCGGTACGGATCTCGCTCGATCCCCGCGAAAGCGTCGGCGAGCTGCTCCGTCGTGTGCAGACGGAGCAGGCGGAGATGCTCGACCACCACCACATCGGGCTCGCCGAGATTCAACGAGAGGCGGGTCCGGCGGCGACGTTCGACACCCTGACGGTATTCGAGTCGTACCCCGTCGACCGCTCGGCGCTCGCGCGCGACACCGACATCGCCGGCCTACGGGTGGCGGGCGTCGAGGGTTTCGACGCCACCCATTACCCGCTGACCGTGCTCGCGAGCGTGGGCGACCGCCTGCGACTGCTCCTGAAGTACCGGCAGGACCGGCTCGACCCGGCCGAGGTGGACTCGATCGCCGATCTGCTGCGGCGCGCGCTCGCGACCGTGACGCACGAGACGGCGCGCCCCGTCGCCCGGGTCGATCTGATGTCCGAGCACGAGACCGCCGCGCCGATCCGGGGCGGCCCGGCGAGCCAGCCACGCCTGCTGCCGGAGATCCTCGTCGCCGGGGCCGCGCTCGCGCCCGACGGTGTCGCGGTGGACGCGGAAGACGCGCGGCTGTCGTACCGGGACCTCGACGCGGAGTCGAATCGGTTGGCGCGGTATCTGATCGGTGCGGGGGCCCGGCCTGGCGCGGCGGTGGTGATCGCCCTGCCGCGGTCGGCGCGGTCGGTGACGGCCGTGTGGGCGGTGGCGAAGACCGGTGCTGCGTTCGTACCGGTGGATCCGACCTACCCGCGCGCCCGCGTCCAGCACATGCTCACCGACTCGGACGCCGCAGTGGGACTGACGCTCGCTTCCGACCGCGGCAATCTGCCGGACTCCGTGCATTGGCTCGTGCTCGACGATCCTGGATGCGCGGCGGACCTCGCCGCTCTTCCGGCGGGAGCCGTCGACGAGGCCGAGCGGCCGGGCGTCCTGCGTGTCGACGACGCGGCGTACCTGCTCTACACGTCGGGATCGACGGGACTGCCGAAGGGCGTGAGCGTCACCCACCGCGGGCTGTCGAGCCTGATCACCGCGCAGCGGGACCGCTACGTGATTCCGGCGACGGCGCGCTGCCTGCACGTCTGCTCACCGAGTTTCGACGTCTCGGTGCTCGAGTTGATGCAGGCCGCCACCGCGGGCGCGGCGCTGGTGGTGGCGCCGCCGGGCGTGTACGGCGGCGCCGAACTGGCCGGACTCCTGCGCCGGGAGCGGATAACCCACGTCTGCATCACACCTGCCGCGCTCGCCACCGTCGACCCCGATCGTCTCGATGCCCTCGACGTGCTGGTCGTCGCGGGCGACGCCGTCGGTCCGGAACTGGTGGCCGACTGGGCACCCGGACGAACGATGCTCAACGGATACGGCCCGACCGAGTCGACGGTCCTGACGACGATCAGCGCACCCCTGGTGCCCGGGGCGAAGGTGCCGATCGGAATCCCGGTGCACGGTACCGACGTGTTCGTCCTCGACGACTTCCTGCGCCCGGTCCCCGCCGGTGTGCCAGGAGAGCTGTACATCGCGGGAGCGGGGCTGGCCCGCGGATACCATCGCCGGGCCGCGTTGACCGCGGCGCGATTCGTGCCCGCCCCGCGCGGTGCGCCGGGCGACCGGATGTACCGCACCGGTGACGTCGTCCGGTGGTGGCCGGACGGAACGCTCGACTACCTGGGCCGCAGCGACTTCCAGGTGAAGGTGCGGGGACTGCGCACCGAGCTCGGGGAGATCGACGCGGTCTTCGCCGCACACCCGGCGGTCGGGTTCGCCGTCACGGTCGCGCGGCAACGGGAAGCAGGCGACCCGATGCTGGTGACGTATGTCGTACCGAACTCCGCGGACGGCGTCGACGTCGCCGCCCTGACCGACCACGCGGGCCTGCTCCTGCCGGTGCACATGGTGCCGACGACGGTGATGGTGCTCGACGCGATACCGCTGACGCCGGTGGGAAAGCTGGACCGCGCCGCGCTGCCCGACCCGGACTTCGACTCGCTGACACCGCGATTCCGGGAGCCGGGCAACTCCACCGAGGCCGGTCTGGTCACCGCGTTCGCCGAGGTGACCGGCGTCGACCGGGTGGGAGTCGACGACGATTTCTTCACGCTGGGTGGCAACTCCCTCAGCGCGACGCGGGCCGTGGCCCGCATCAACCGCGCGTGCGGCAGCAGGATCGGGGTGCGGGACCTGTTCGAGTGCCGCACCGCGGCGGCGCTCGCGCCCCGGTGCGTGCGCGCCACCGCACCGGCAGGGGACCAGCTGCGCACGGTCACCCGGCCCGACCGCATCCCGTTGTCGCCGGCCCAGGAACGCATGTGGTTCGTCAACCAGTTCGACCCGGCGTCGGCCGCGTACAACGTGCCGATGGTGCTGCGGCTCTCGGGCAGCCTCGACGCGCAGGCCCTGCGGCGCGCGCTGGTCGACGTGGTGGAGCGTCAGGAATCGCTGCGGACGGTCTTCCCGTCCTCGTCCGCCGGGCCGTCCCAGGTGACGGTGCCCGCGCCCGGTGTGATCGGCGACCTGACACCGGAACCGGTTGCCGCGGCCCGGGTGCCCGCCCGGGTCGCCGAGATCGTGCACGAGGGATTCGACGTGGCGCAGGAGGTTCCGGTACGGCTGCGGCTGCTGCGCACCGCGGCGGACGACCACCTCCTCGTGCTGGTGGTCCATCACATCGTGGCCGACGGATTCTCGATCGGACCCCTGGCCAGGGACGTCGCGGCGGCGTATGCGGCGCGGGCCGGCGGCGGTGCACCGAACTGGGGGCCGCTGCCCGTCCAGTTCGCGGACTTCGCCGTGTGGCAGCACTCGATGCTGGGCTCCAGGGACGACAAGGACTCGCTCGTCGCCCGCGAACTCGCCTGGTGGGAGGGCCGACTCGCTGGGGCACCGCCGGTGACCGGGTTGCCGCTCGACCGCCCGCGCGGGGTCCGGCGCTCGACGCGCGGCGGGCGGGTGGCGCTCTCGGTCGATCCCGACATCCACCGCGGGCTCGTCGAACTCGCCCACCGGCACGATTCGACGGTGTTCATGGTGGTGCACGCCGCGCTCGCGGTGCTGCTGTCCCGCGTGGGAGCCGGCCGTGACGTCGTGGTCGGGACCCCGGTCGCCGGGCGCGGCGAGGCCGAGCTGGACGATGTGGTCGGCATGTTCGTGAACACCCTGGTGCTCCGCACCAGGGTCGAGCCGGCGGACTCCTTCGCCGCGGTGCTCTCGGGGACGCGGGATGCGGACCTGGACGCCTTCGCGCACGCCGACGTGCCGTTCGAGCAGCTCGTGGAGCGGTCGGCTTCGGCGCGATCCACTTCGCACACACCGCTGTTCCAGGTGATGCTCGAGTTCCGCAACGTCGAGCACCCCCACGTCCGGCTGCCGGGACTGACGGCCGAGGTTCTCGACGTCGAGATGGGCGAGGCGAAGTTCGACCTCCAGTTCGGGATCGGCGAGCGGTTCGACGATGCCGGGGCCGCGGCGGGACTGACGGGCGAGCTGCTGTTCGCCTCCGACGTGTTCGACGAATCCACCGCGACGGCGCTCGCGGACATGTTCGGCCGCGTGCTCGCGGCCGTCGCGGCCGATCCGTCCGGCCCGGTCGGTGACATCGACGTCGACGGGCCCCTCGCGCGCGCGGAGGCCGCAGAGCGCGCGTCCGGCCCGGTGTCGGCGGCAGCGGCGGATGGGACGCTGCCGGACCTGTTCGCAGCGGCCGTCGCCGCCGATCCGGATACGGTCGCCGTGGTCGCGGCGGACACGCAGACGACCTACCGCGAGCTCGACGCGCGTTCGAACCGGCTGGCGCGCTGGCTGATCGACCGCGGCATCGGCCCGGAGTCGCTGGTCGCCGTGATGATGGGGCGCTCCGCGGACCTGGTCGGCGCGCTCGTCGGGGTCGCGCGGTCGGGTGCGGCCTACCTGCCGGTGGACCCGTCGTATCCGGCGGCGCGCATCGAGTTCCTGCTCGGCGACGCGGCACCGGCCTGCGTGCTGGTCGACGCGAGCGTGCCGGTGGACCCGGTGTCCGGTGCACCCGTGGTGCGACTCGACGACCCGGACATGCGCGCACAGCTCGACTCCCGCAGCGCCGCGCCGGTCACCGACGCCGATCGCACGGGCCCGCTCCACGCGGATTCCGTTGCCTACGTGATCTACACGTCGGGTTCGACCGGCAGACCCAAGGGCGTCGCGGTGACCCACCGGAACGCGGTGACGCTGCTGACCGGAGCCCGCGCTGTGCTCGGCTTCGGTGCGACCGATGTGTGGACGATGTTCCACTCGTTCGCGTTCGACTTCGCGGTGTGGGAACTGTGGGGCGCCTTGGGGTTCGGCGGCCGGTTGGTCGTCGTCGGGCACGACACCGCGCGTTCCCCTGACGAGCTGCGTCGTCTGCTGGTGGCCGAGTCGGTGACGATGCTGAGCCAGACGCCGTCGTCGTTCTACCAGTTCGCGCAGGCCGATACCGCGGCCCACGACGGCGCCCTCGCGCTCCGCTGGGTGGTGTTCGGCGGCGAGGCACTGGACGTTGCCCGCCTTGCGGGTTGGGTCGAACGGCACGGCATCACCGCGCCCGCTCTGGTGAACATGTTCGGTATCACCGAGACCTGCGTGCACGTGACCTGGCGGATGATCGACGTCGCGGCGGTCACCGGGCCGCGGTCCACCGGATCGGTGATCGGTCGCGGGCTACCGGGTGTGCGGGTGTGGGTGCTCGACGAGCGCCTGCGCCCCGCGCCGCTCGGGGTGGCGGGCGAGCTGTATGTGTCGGGCACGCAGGTGGCACGGGGATACCGGGGACGGGCAGGGCTGACAGCGGGACGCTTCGTCGCCGACCCGTTCGGACCCGACGGGCGGATGTACCGTACCGGTGATCGGGCCCGCTGGACCTCGGACGGCGAGCTCGAGTTCCTGGGGCGCAGCGACTCCCAGGTCCAGATCCGCGGGTTCCGGGTGGAGCCGGGGGAGGTCGAGTCGGCGCTGACCGCGGTTCCTGGCGTCGCGTCCGCGGTGGTGCTCGCGCGACCCGGGCCTGCCGACGGCGCCGCGCGCCTGGTGGCCTACGTGGTCCCCGAGTCCGGTGCCGCGCTCGATCCGGCCTCGGTCACCGAGGCCGTCGCCCGCCGGCTGCCCGGATACCTGGTGCCGTCCGTGACGACGGTCCTCGCGGAGTTCCCGATCACCGCGCACGGCAAGCTCGATCGCGCCGCACTCCCCGAACCGCGGCCAGAGACCGTGGGCGGGCGAGCACCCCGCACCGAGACCGAACGCCTGCTCGCGAGACTGTTCGCGGAGCTACTCGGTGTCGAGACGGTCGGCACCGACGACTCCTTCTTCGGGCTCGGCGGCGACTCGATCATGTCCATCCAGCTGGTGTCGCGGGCAAAGGCCGCGGGGGTGACGTTCACGCCGCGCGACGTGTTCGAGCGGCGCACCGTCGCCGGTCTCGCCGAGGTCGCCGACCTCACCGGCACCGACGACGTCGTCGTGCTGCCCGAACTACCGGGCGGCGGCGTCGGCGATGTCCCACTCACCCCGATCATGCGGTGGCTGGTCGAGCGTTCGAGAGCACACGGTGGTGGCGACTTCCGTCGCTACTCGCAGTCGGTCCTGCTCGCGATGCCCGCCGGAATCGACCGCGACACCCTCACCCGTGCGGTGGGCGCGGTCGTAGACCGGCACGACATGCTGCGGTCCCGGCTCCGCCCGGACGCCCGCGCCGAGTCCGGGTGGCGACTCGAGGTGCGACCGCCGGGGGCGGTGCCCGCCGACACGATCGTGCGACAGGTCCCGATCGACAGCGTCGCCGGAACGGGCCACGCGACCCAAGATGTCCTCGAGGCGGCCGCCGACCGGCTGGATCCGGAGTCCGGCAGCATGATCCAGTTCGTGCACCTCGTCGGGGGAGACGCGGCACGGTTGCTCGTCGTCGCCCACCACCTCGTCACCGACGGGGTCTCGTGGCGGATCCTGATCCCCGACCTCGCGCTCGCCTGCACACAGGCCGCGGACGGCGCACAGCCGGACCTGCCGGCGATCGGCACCTCGATGCGGACATGGGCGGACGGGCTCGTCCGGGCGGCGCGGGACCACGCCGGCGAGCTGGACCTGTGGCGATCGACGGTCTCCCGGGCATCGGTGGGACGCGCTGTGGGAGAACTCGACCCGGCGGTCGACGTCGCAGGCACCCTCGAGCGCGTCGAGATGGAGCTGCCCGCCGACGTGACCCTTGGCCTGACGACCACGGTGCCGCGGGTGTTCCACGGCGTCGTCGAGGACGGACTCCTCGCCGCGTTGGCCCTCGCGCTCGCGGCCTGGCGACGCGACCGCGGCCAGGGCACCGACGACGTCGTGGTCGCGCTCGAGGGGCACGGCCGCGAGCCCCAGGTAGTGCCGGGCGCCGACCTGTCCCGCACGGTGGGGTGGTTCACCTCGATCTACCCGGTGCGGCTGGATCTGTCCGGCATCGACATCGACAAGGCCCGCGACGGGGGAGCCGCAGCGGGTGCGGCGCTGAAGTCGGTGAAGGAGCAGCTGCGCGCCGTACCCGACCACGGGATCGGGTACGGCCTGCTGCGGTACCTCGGCGACGAGATCGGCGCCGAGCTGCGCGGGTTGCCCGAGCCGGAGATCAGCTTCAACTATCTCGGTCGGCTGGGCGGCGCCGAACCGCGCGGGGACGGAAGCTGGCTCCCGGTCACGGAATCCGGACTGCACGATGCGGTCGCGGCAGACCTGCCGGTGGCGTTCGCGATCGACGTCAATGCGGTGACGGTGGCCGGTCCGGACGGGCCGCGAATCAGGGCGACGTGGGCCTTCCCGCGCCGCGTGCTCGATGCCGCGGACGTCGAACGCCTGGCGCAGGGGTGGATCGTTGCCGCACGAGCGGTGGTCGAGCGGGCGAGCGCGCCGGGTGCGGGCGGGCGGACCCCGTCGGATCTCGCTCTGGTGCACCTGGACCAGACGGCCGTCGAGCGGTTCGAGGCCCGGTTCCCGTCGCTGTCCGACGTGTGGCCACTGACACCGATGCAGCGCGGCATGTTCTTCCATGCCGAGCTCGCAGGCGCCTCGGTGGATGCGTACCTGGTGCAGCTGATCCTCACGCTGGGCGGCGAGGTGGACTCGCTGCGTCTGCGCCGTGCGGTCCAGGGTCTGCTGGATCGGCACGCGAATCTGCGCACGGCGTTCGTGCGCGCGCCGGACGGGGAGTCCGTACGGATCGTCACCGGCGAGGTGGCCGCGCCGTGGACGGAGACCGACCTGCGCGGGTTCGCCGAACCGGCTGCATCGGAGCGGCTCGGTGAGATCCTGACCGATGACCGCACCCACCCGTTCGACATGGCATCGCCGCCACTGCTGCGGATCGGCCTGGTGCGCATGCCCGATGGCACGAACCGGCTGATCCTGACCAACCACCACATCCTGCTCGACGGGTGGTCGACGCCGCTGCTGCTCGAGGAGCTCGTCGTCCTCTATGCGACCGACGGCGACACCTCCAGGCTTCCGCGGGTGCGGCCCCACCGCGACTATCTCGACTGGCTCGCGGCGCAGGACCGGCCGACGGCGCTGCGGGCGTGGGCCGATGCCTTCGACGGGACGGACGAGCCCACCCTGCTGGTCCGCGACGGGTCAACCGCGACAGCGCAGTCCGCGGCGTCGCGGGACATGCGATACGAGCTGGACGGCCCGGCGACCGAGCGCCTGCGTGCCCTCGCGCACGAGCGCGGGCTGACGCTCAACACCGTCGTCTCGGTCGGATGGGCGATCGTCCTCGGCCTTCTCACCGGGCGCGACGACGTGGTGTTCGGCGCCACCGTGTCCGGCCGACCCCCGCAC
This sequence comes from Rhodococcus sp. UNC363MFTsu5.1, assembly GCF_000686785.1. NCBI lineage: Bacteria > Bacillati > Actinomycetota > Actinomycetes > Mycobacteriales > Nocardiaceae > Rhodococcus > Rhodococcus sp. UNC363MFTsu5.1. The sequence continues at coordinate 13,380 of NZ_JMLO01000013.1, read as the reverse complement.
GTGCCGGGCATCGAATCGATGATCGGACTGTTCATCAACACCGTGCCGGTCCGGGTCCGGCTCGATGCCGCGGAAACCCTTGGTGCGTTGCTGGATCGGGTGCAGGCGGAGCAGGCGGCGCTGCTCGATCACCACCACGTCGGGCTCACCGACGTCCAGCGCGCCGCGGGACCGGCCGCGGGCTTCGACACGCTCACCGTGTTCGAGTCCTATCCCGTGCGCAGCGCCCCGTCCGCGGACGCCGACATCGCGGGAATGCGACTGCAGGGCGTCGAGGTCCGCGACGCCGCCCACTACCCGCTGAGCGTGGTCGCGTCCGCGACCGACCGACTGCGCCTGACGATGAAGTTCCACCCGGACCTCCTCGACCCGAGGGCGGTCGACGCTGCCGCCCGCCGGCTGCTACACGTCCTGCGCGCGATCGTTGAGGATCCGGAACGGCGCCTGGCCGGACTCGACCTGCTGACCACCGACGAACGCCGGATGCTGGCGCCGGTGCGGGGCGGCCAGCGCAGCGCCGCCCGGATGCTCCCGGAAATCCTGGCGGAGGCGGCCGCGCACGATCCGAAGGCTGTCGCGCTGGTCGCCGGCGGACTCGAGGTCACCTACGCGGACCTCGACGCCCGGTCCAATCGCCTGGCGCGCGCACTGATCGATCGGGGTGCGGGGCCGGAAACCTCCGTGGCGCTGGGTATACCACGCTCGGTCGAGTCGGTGCTCGCGATGTGGGCCGTGGCCAAGACCGGGGCCGCCTTCGTCCCGGTGGACCCGGACTATCCCGAGGAGCGGGTCGAACACATGCTCGCCGACTCCGGTGCCTGCGTCGGGCTGACCGTCGCGGCGCACCGGCACCGGCTACCCGACGCGGTGCCGTGGCTGACGCTCGACGACCCCGGATTCGCCGCGAACTGTGCCTCCCGACCTGCGGCCGCTGTGACCGACGCCGAGCGCACGGCGGCACTGCGGATCGACCATCCGGCCTACCTGATCTACACGTCCGGTTCCACCGGCCTGCCCAAGGCGGTCACCCTGACCCATCGGGGCCTGGGGAACTACGCCGACGAGCAACGGGATCGATGCGCGGTGACCGCGGACTCCCGGACGTTGCACTTCTCGTCACCCAGTTTCGACGTCTCGCTGCTCGAGTACCTGCTGTGCTTCGCCGCAGGCGCGACCATGGTGATCGTGCCCCGCACCGTCTACGGCGGCGCAGATCTGGCCGCGGTGCTCAAGGAGCAGCGCGTCACCCACGCCTTCATCACGCCTGCCGCCCTCGCCTCGATCGACCCGACCGGGCTCGACGACCTGCAGTGCGTGATGGTCGGCGGCGAGGCGTGGTCGCCGGAACTGATCGCGGACTGGATGCCGAAGCGGCGCATGGTCAACGGGTACGGGCCGACGGAGACCACGATCGTGGTGAACATCGAGGACTGCGTGCCGGGAGTCGCGCCGATTCCCCTCGGCGGGCCGATCCGCGGCGTCGCCGAGATGGTGCTCGACGCACGACTGCAGCCGGTGCCTGTCGGCGTCGAGGGGGAGATCTACATCGCCGGTCCCGGCCTGGCCCGCGGCTACCACCGGCGGGCAGGCACGACCGCCGGACGATTCGTTGCCGACCCGTTCGGCGCGCCCGGCGAGCGGATGTACCGCACCGGCGACGTCGGGGCGTGGACCGCGGACGGGAAGCTCGAGTACCGCGGGCGCAGCGACTTCCAGGTGAAGGTCAGGGGCTTCCGCATCGAACTCGGCGAGATCGACGCCGTACTCACCGCGCATCCCGATGTCCGGTTCGCGGCCACCCTCGGCCGCCCCGGGCCGGGCGGCGACACCGTGCTGGTGTCCTATGTGGCCCCGGTCGACGGCCGCGGCATCGCCGTCGACGACCTCCGGTCCCGCTTGTCCGCGCGGGTCCCCGACTTCATGGTGCCTGCATCGATCGTCGTGCTCGACGAGATCCCGCTCGGCCCAACCGGGAAGCTCGACCGGCGCGCGCTGCCCGACCCCGGGTTCGGCCACACCCCGACGGCGTTCCTGGCGCCGACCAACCCCGTGGAGGAGGCGGTCACCGAGGTGTTCGCGACCGTGCTCGGGGTGGACCGCGTCGGGACCGGCGACGACTTCTTCGAACTCGGCGGCAACTCGCTGTCCGCAACGCGGGTTGTCGCCCGGCTCCGGGAGACCCTCGGCGTCGACCTGGGGGTCCGCGCGCTCTTCGCGGCGCCGACCGCGGCGGCACTCGCCGAGCGCATCGAGCATGCGGAGGCGGGGCCGTCCGGTCGTCCCGCGCTCGAGGCGACCGAACGCCCGGACGAGATCCCGCTGTCCGCGGCGCAGCAGCGGATGTGGTTCATCAACCAGTTCGACCCCGCGTCGCCCGCGTACAACGTCCCGCTGGTGGTGCGCCTTTCGGGTGCCATCGACGCCCCGGCCCTCGACACCGCACTGGCCGACGTGGTCGACCGGCACGAGTCGCTGCGGACCGTCTTCCCGACCGGACCAGACGGCCCGGTACAGCAGATTCGCCCGGCGGCCGAGGCGACGCCCCTCCTGCGGCCGGTGCCGGTCGCCGGCGAGGACGAGCTCGCCCGGCGGATCCACGCCGTGGTGTCGGCAGGGTTCGACGTCACCGCGCGCGTACCGATCCGCGGTGTGCTGTTCGAGCTCGGCGCCGAGGAGCATGTCCTGGTACTGGTGGCGCACCACATCTCGGTCGACGGTCTCTCGATGGGTCCGCTGTCCCGGGACCTGGTCCGCGCGTACGCGGCGCGGACGGCGGGCCGCGCGCCCGAGTGGTCGCCGCTCGCGGTCCAGTACGTCGACTACACCCTGTGGCAGCACCGGCTGCTCGGCGACGCAGACGACCCGGGGTCGGTGGCCGCGCGGCAGCTCGACCACTGGACGTCGACCCTGGCGGGGGCACCGGATCTGCTGGGCCTGCCGACGGATCGACCGCGCCCGTCCCAGCAGTCGTTCCGCGGGGCGCGAACGGGTTTCGCGATCGAACCGCAGCTGCACCGCAGGCTCGAGGAGTTCGCCCGGAGGCACGGGACGAGCGTGTTCATGACCGTGCACGCCGCGCTCGCGGTGCTGCTGAGCCATCTGGGCGACACCGATGACATCGTGATCGGCACGCCGGTCGCGGGCCGGGGAGAACCGGCGCTCGACGACCTGGTCGGCATGTTCGTCGGAACGCTGGCGCTGCGCACCCGGATCGATCCCGCCCAGTCGTTCGCGGATCTTCTGGCCGCCGTACGGGAGGTGGACCTCGGCGCCTTCGCACATGCCGACCTCCCGTTCGAGCGGGTGGTCGAGGCGCTCGACCCGCCGCGCTCGACGGCGTACTCGCCGATCTTCCAGGTGGCGTTGGAGTTCCAGAACGACACGCGGGCCCGCCTCGACCTGCCGGGCCTGACGGTCGAGGGCCTCGCCACGCCATCCGGTGTGGTGAAGGAGGATCTCGAGTTCGTGCTCGCCGAACAGTTCGACGACTCGGGCGCGCCTGCCGGCATCGCCGGGAGCATCGAGTACGCGACGGACCTGTTCGACGCCCTGACGGTGCGCGGTGTCGCCGAACGGTTCCTCCTGGTCCTCGAAAGCGCGCTCGCCGATCCGCACGGCGCGGTCGGCGACATCGCGATCCTGCGCGACGACGAACTGCGCGACCTCGCCCCGGCGCACGGCGGCCCCGACGCCAAGGAGCTGTTGTTCCCCGAGCTGCTGGCCCGGGCCGGGCACGATCCCGATGCGATCGCGGTCGCCTGCGACGGCACCCTGATCTCGTACGGGGAGCTGGATCGGCGGTCGAACCGGCTGGCGCGGATGCTGATCGGACGCGGTGCCGGTCCGGAGGGCTACGTCGCCCTCGCCCTGCCGCGGTCGCTCGGGTCGGTGCTCGCGGTGTGGGCGGTCGCGAAGACCGGGGCGGCGTTCCTGCCGGTCGACCCGGGTAACCCGGCCGAGCGGATCGAACACATGTTGGGCGATTCCGGCGCGGTGCTGGGGGTGACCGTCAACGCAGCGCGGAATCGCCTGCCCGACGACGTCGACTGGGTGGTGCTCGACGATCCCGACACGACGGGGGTGGTCGCGGTGATGTCGGACGCCGCGATCGTCGATGCCGAGCGAATCGGCCCCGTACGCGTCGACCACCCCGCGTACCTGATCTACACCTCCGGGTCGACCGGCGTTCCGAAGGGCGTCGTGCTCACCCACCGGGGCCTGGCGAACCTCGCCGCCGAGGAACGCACCCGCCTCGACGTCACCCCGGCTGCCCGCACCCTGCACTTCGCGTCCCCGAGCTTCGACGCATCGGTGTTCGAGATGGTGATGGCGCTGAGCGCGGGCGCGACCATGGTGATCGTCCCGCCGCACGTACGCGGGGGCGCGGAGCTGGCCGCGGCCCTCGAAACCGGGCGCGTCACACACGGATTCATCACGCCGACCGCGCTGGAGTCGGTGGATTCCGGCGGGCTCGACGCGCTCCGGGTCCTCGTCGTCGCCGGTGAACCATGCACCAAGGACCTGGTGGCGCGGTGGGCACCGGGCCGCACGATGCTCAACGCATACGGCCCCACCGAGACCACGATCATGTCGAACATCAGCGACCCGATGGCCGCGGGTGCCCCGATCACGTTCGGCGGACCGATCCGCGGCGTGGCCGAGCTGGTGCTCGACGCGCGCCTGCACCCGGTGGCACCCGGTGTGGTGGGGGAGCTGTACGTCGCGGGGTCGGCCCTCGCCCGTGGCTACCACCGTCGGCCCGCGCTGACCGCCGACCGCTTCGTCGCCGACCCGTTCGGCAGGCCCGGCGAGAGGATCTACCGCACCGGCGACCTGGTCCGTCGACGGACCGACGGCACGCTCGAGTACGTCGGGCGCAGCGACTTCCAGGTCAAGATCCGCGGCTTCCGCATCGAACCCGCCGAGATCGACGCCGTGCTCACCGCACAGCCGGGCGTCGGGTTCGCGGTGACGCTCGCGCGCACCGGGCCTGCGGGCGACACGCTGCTGTGCTCGTATGTGCGCGCGAGCGGCGACGAGCAGCTCGCGCCCGACGAGCTCCGGCGCGCTGCGGCACAGCGACTTCCGAGCCACATGGTGCCGGCCTCGGTCACGGTGCTCGACCGGATCCCGTCCACCCCGACGGGCAAACTCGACCGGGACGCGCTGCCGATGCCGACCTTCACCTCGGCCGCGTTCCGAGAGCCTGCCGGCCCGGTGGAGTCGGCGGTCGCAGGCGCCTTCGCCTCGGTGCTGGGGGTGGAACGGGTCGGCGCCGACGACAGCTTCTTCGATCGCGGTGGCAACTCGCTGTCGGCGACCCGCGTGGTCACCGAACTCCGTGAGCGGCTCGGACGGGACGTCTCACTTCAGATGCTCTTCCTGGATCCGACACCGGCCGGGATGGCCGGCCGGATCGGTGCCCCGGTCGCCGCCGGCGCGGAAGACGCGCTCCGGGTCGTGATCCCGCTGCGCGCCAGCGGAACCGGCCGCCCGATGTTCTGTGTCCATCCCGGAATCGGTTTGTCGTGGGGATACACCGGTCTGGTCCGATACCTGCCCGCCGATCGACCCGTGTTCGGCCTGCAGCTACCCGCGATCACCGGCGGTCCGGGGTACGGATCGATCGAGGAGCTCGCGCGGCGGTATGTCGACGAGATGCGCGCGATCGCCCCCGAGGGACCGTACGACCTGCTCGGTTGGTCGCTCGGGGGCGTCCTCGCGCACGCGATGGCCGTCGAACTACAGAGTCGGGGGGAGACCGTCTCGACCCTGGCGGTCATGGACAGTTACCCGGATGACGGCTCAGACCCCCTGCTCGGACGGCTCGAGATCGCGGAGCTGCTGCGTGGTCTCGGGCTGGACATCGGTGCGCCCGAGGAGCATCGGGATCTGACCTACGATTCCGCGGCACGCATGCTGGGCGAGTTCCTCGGCAGTACTGGGATCACCGCTGCGCACCTCGAGCGGATCAACGACGGGTACGCGAACTCGCGGCTGCTGGTGCACCGCTTCGTGCCACGTGTGTTCGACGGCGACCTGCTGGTGTTCCCGGCGCAGCGCGGTCAGGAGGGGGGAGCCGACCGGTCGGCGCAGGAGTGGCGGCCTCTCGTCACGGGTCGCATCGAGGAGTGCCCCGTCGACTGCGGGCACAACGAGATGATCGAACCGTCGTCGCTCGCGGTGATCGGCCCCACGCTCGCCGCCCACCTCGGACGTTGAACGTCAGTGCGCACGCAGGAACATCGACACAACCTCCCTCACGGGGCGCCCAGCATGTGAGCGATGCCGTGGGACCATTCGTCGATTTCAGCCCAATTGCGAAAGTCCCCGGCCGGGAGCAGCTTTCGACCCGCGGGGAGCGTGCGCATCAATTTCGTCCCCACGCCGAGCTGCTTGGGGTCGAGGCCCCCGAAGAACACGTGGTGCTCGCGGGGGTCGACGGCCTCGACCAGTTCGGGCAGATCCGACGGCTCCGCGGCGACGCGTTTGTCGCGGCCCTGCTCGTCGAGGTCTTCGTCGCCCAAGGGGCCGCTACTGAACAACCACACCGGCTTACCCACGAGTACGTCGCGGTGCTCGTGCACGTACGCGCTCGCGGACTTCTCCCAATGCCCCAGATAAACCGAGCTACCGATGACGACCGCGTCGTACTCGTTCGGATCCGCGGCCGGTGCGGGGATCTTCAACGCATCTACGGCATGCCCGTCAGCGCGGATGGTGTCGGCGATCCGCTCGGCGATGCCCTCGGTGGCGCCGTGCCGGCTCGCGTAGGCAACGAGAACCCTCATGTCGTTCTCCTGTCGTCGGCTCGGTCTTACGATCCACCCGAGGACGAATCGGGTCAAGCAACTCCTGGCGCGTCGAGCGCTTCCCCGATAAGAGTTCCACCATCGGAAGGACACTCCTTCCTGCCAGTCGCGCGTGGTAACCCCTCCAACCACTGAGCATCCGAGAGCAACTGGACGCGGGACACGACGAGGACGATGGCAGAACAGCAAGCCATCGGGCACCTGGCGTGCGACACATCCCTACGGGGAGGATCGGTGGCGGATCTCGTACTCGTGGCGCTCCTTGTCGAGTCGTGCCTGCTTGTGGGCGTGGAGCAGTTCGGGGTCGAGTCCGTGGCTGACGAGCCGGTGGCGCTGGTAGATGTTCTTGAGTGCGAAGAGGAAGTAGACGAAAGGCAGGAACAGCAGCAGTGTCATGCCGATGCGGATGATCCACGGCCCGGGGATCAGGAGCAGTCCGACCAGGATCGGGATGAGTGGGATCAGGCAGCGGGTGACGTATCGGCGGGTTGCGCCTGGCCCGGTGATGTCGCGCACGACCCAGGGAGACAAGCTCTCGGGCAGGGTCTTGCCGAGGACGTAGGTGAGGCGCTGGCCACGGGTGGGTGCGATGGCGCTGGGTATGTCGTTGGTCATCGGGCGTCCTTCGGTGCGGTCGAGTGTTGGGAATCGAAGACGACGATCGTGCGGGCGTAGTCGATCGCCTCGGGCGTGGTCGCGAACATGTGGCGCCGCTTGCTGTCATTGGTGGTGAACACCCCGAGCGATTCGAGGGGGCGCAGGTGCTCGGGTTTGGCGCCGGAGATCAGGACTGTGATGTGTTGGTGCTCGAGCTTGGTGATGGCGTCCTTGAGGACGATGGCGCCGGTGGCATCGAGTGCGGTGATGCGCGACATCCGGAGAACTACCACCTTCACGTCCGAGACCTCGGCCAGTTCGAGTAGGAACCGGTGCGCAGCGGCGAAGAACAGGGCGCCTTCGATGCGGTAGGCGACGATGTGTCCGCGTAGGAGCTCATGTTCCTCGGCGAGGTGGTCACCTGCCTCGTCGAGCGGGACCTGCTCGATCCGCGCCGATCTGGCGACTGCCCGCAGTGCGAGGATCGCGGCGAATCCGACACCGACGGCCACTGCCGTCACGAGGTCGCAGACGACGGTGACGAGGAAGGTCGCGATCATCACGAGTGTGTCGGCGCGGGTGGCTCGGGCAATGGCAAGGATGGAGGCGGTCTCGACCATCCGGAATGTGGTGGCGAGGAGGACGCCGGCGACGGCGGCGAGGGGGATCGCGGCGACGAGGCCGGATGCCAGGTACACGATCGCAGCGAGGACTAGCGCATGGGTGAGGGCGGCGAGCCGCGTGCGCGCTCCGGAGCGGACATTGACTGCAGTCCGCGCGATGGCGCCGGTGGCGGGGACACCCCCGAACAGAGGGGCGGCGATGTTCGCCAGGCCTTGTCCGAAAAGTTCCCGGTCGGGGTTGTGACGGGTGCCGATGGCCATCGAGTCCGCCGCCGTCGCCGACAGCAGTGATTCGAGCGCGGCGAGCGCCGCGACCGCAAGGGCTGGCGCAGCCAGTGATGTCAGGTCGCCGAGATGTAGGAAGTTCAGCGTCGGGGCGGCGAATCCGGAGGGAATGGCACCGATCTGCGCGAGGTCGAGGTCGAAGAGTTGGGCGACGATCGTGGCCACGGCGACCGCCACGAGCGAGAATGGGATCTTCGGTAGGTACCGGCCGCCGATCAAGATCGACGCCGCGACGATCAGTGCGGCCGCGGGCGCGAGGACAGATGGGCTCTCGACGAATCGGTGCACAGCGTCGAACGCGGTCTGCCATACCTTTTCGCCCTGGGCACCGGAGATGCCCAGGGCGGCCGGGATCTGCTGCAACGCGATGACGACCGCGATTCCGGCTGTGAACCCTTCGATCACCGACGCGGGCATGTATCGCACCGCCCGCCCGACACCCGCGAACGCCAGGCACATCAGCAGGATGCCGGCGATCAGTCCGACCGCGAGCACCCCCGTCGGCCCGTACTGGCCGACGATTGGCACCAGGACCACGGTCATCGCCCCTGTCGGTCCGGACACCTGAAAGCGGGAACCGCCGAATACCGCCGCCACGGCGCCGGCGATGACGGCCGTCGTCAGGCCCGCGGCGGCGCCGAGGCCCGAGCTGATCCCGAAACCCAACGCCAACGGCAGCGCGACCAGTGCGACGACGAGCCCGGAGAGCAGATCCGCGCCGGGGGCTCGGAGGGCGGGCTGCCATTCGCTCCAGCGTGGCAGCAGTTCATTGGCCGATCGCACGGCGGTGGCGAGTCGGCCGCCTTCTGGCGCCGCCGCTTTGCCGTCCTGGTCTCGCGGTGTGGTCATTCAGGTTCCTCGATGCAGCCGACTTCGTGGGCAGGTATTGCGGTGCGCGGACTGTGGGTTCTTGTGCCGGACGTCAACACTGCGGGGAGGCGACAGCTCCTGTCCGCGCTGCGGGGTGGAGGTACTGGTCGTGGTCAGCACCGGCAAGCCGTTCTGTTCCACCGGCCGGGCCTGCGGAGAGGAAGGTCAGGTCGGTGGAAGTGGCCCGGTCCGAGGGGCGATCCCTCTCCTCGGACCGGGCCAGGGAAGACGCGGAGCGCGGGTAGATCGACGTGATGCGCTCCGCGTCTAGATTGTGGGTCCTGCTCGCGGCAGCCATCAGTCTTTCCGTCGGGTGCGAACCCGCACCCGACGGAAGTCCCTATCCCGTGCGGGCGTGGCCTGACCGACCAGGGGCTCGGCTAGGCCGGGCGCGCTGAGACGGAGCTTGAGGGCGCCGAGTTCCTCGCGCAGGACGTCGGGCAGGGTGTTGCCGCCGATGGTGGCGTACCACTCGTCGATCAATTGGGTTTCGGCAATCCACTCGGCGGCGTTGACCTTCAGGGCGGCTGCGATCTTGGTGTGATCGAACTCCAGGCCCATAAGATCGAGTGCGTCGATCGTGGGCACGTACCCGATCGGAGTCGACTCCGCCGCCCCCTCGCCCTCGATCCGTGACAGTGCCCATTTGAGGATCCGCGAGTTCTCCCCGAATCCCGGCCAGAGGAACTCGTCGTTGTCACCACGGCGGAACCAGTTGACATAGAAGATCTTCGGCAGTTTGGCCGGATCGGCCTTGGCTCCGACATCGAGCCAATGGGCGAAGTAGTCACCGACGTGGTAGCCGAGGAACGGCAGCATCGCCATCGGGTCACGCCGCACGACGCCGACCCGCCCAGTCGCCGCGGCTGTGGTCTCCGAGGACAGGGTCGAGGCGAGGAACACGCCATGCTGCCAACTCAACGATTCCGCGACCAGGGGAATGGTGGTGGCCCGGCGGCCACCGAAGAAGATCGCCGAGATGGGCACCCCGGCGGGGTCGTTCCATTCGGGCGCGACCGTGGGGCACTGTGCGATCGGGGTGCAGTAACGCGAATTCGGGTGCGCCGCACGCTCGCCCGAGTTCGGGGTCCAGTCCCGCCGCCGCCAGTCGGTAAGGTGGGCCGGCGGCTGATCGGTCATGCCTTCCCACCAGACGTCGCCGTCATCGGTGAGCGCGACGTTGGTGAAGATCGAGTTGCCCCGCTCGATGGTGGACATCGCGTGAGGGTTCGTGTGCATGCCGGTGCCGGGTGCGACCCCGAAGAAGCCCGCTTCGGGGTTGACCGCGTAGAGGCGGCCGTCGTCCCCGAATCGCATCCATGCGATGTCGTCGCCGACGGTTTCGGCGGTCCATCCGCCGAGGGTGGGTTCGAGCATCGCGAGGTTCGTCTTGCCGCACGAAGAGGGGAACGCCGCGGCGATGTAGTGCACTTTCCGCTCGGGAGAGGTCAGTTTGAGGATGAGCATGTGCTCGGCGAGCCAGCCCTCGTCCTTGGCCATCTTCGATGCGATGCGTAGCGAGTAGCACTTCTTGCCGAGTAGGGCATTGCCGCCGTATCCGGAGCCGTAGCTCCAGATCATCCGCTCTTCCGGGAAGTGGGAGATGTACTTGGTGTGATCGCATGGCCAGGTGGAGTCGGCCTGGCCCGGGTAGAGCGGGGCCCCGACCGAGTGCAGGCACTTGACGAATTCGGTTCCGGCAGTGAGCTTGTCCCACACCGAGGTCCCGGAGCGAGTCATGATCTGCATGGACGCGGCGACATACTCCGAGTCGGTGACCTGGACACCGAACTTCGGTTCGGCCGCATCGAGCGGTCCCATGCAGAACGCGATGACGTACATCGTGCGACCGGACATCGCACCGCGGTACTGCTCGGTCATCACCGTCTTCATGTCGACGGGATCCATCCAGTTGTTTGTCGGCCCGGCATCGGACTCGAAACGGGAACAGATGAACGTCCGATCCTCGACACGGGCGACATCCTCGGGGTCGGAGACACACCAGAAGGAGTTCGGCTTGCCTTCGAGCCGGACGAAGGTCCCCTTGTCGACCAACTGCGTGGTCAGGCGATCCCATTCCCCGGCGGATCCGTCACACCAGACCACGATGTCGGGGCTGGTGAGTTCGGCAACCTCCGCGACCCAGGACACGATCTCCTCGTGCATCGTCGGGGCGGCCCCGATGCCGGTTGCGGGTGTGGTCACGGTGTTCTCCTCGTGAAAGTCGTCGAGTGCGGTGCGGCTGTGTGCAGTGCTATTGGCGCTGGCTGTTGTCGGAGAGATGGGCGAAGACGCGCCCGGCCTCGAGGGCCATCGCGCGGGTGACAGACCGTCGTCCGGTCCGGGCAGCATCTGCCCATCCGGGGCGCACCGCCGGCGGGTCCACGCCTGTCGCCCTGGTCAGTCACCCTCGTCATCCATTCGTGCAAGTATGTATTTAAGAAATTATGCAATCAGTTGATAGCGCGAAAGCCACTCGCCGATGCTCGGCCCGTCAGCCGGCAGAGTCTCCGATCAGGGCTGCGGACTCCGGCAGATCTTCGAGCAGCTCGGCTTGGCCCGCAACGACGCCGGTGAGGATCCCGCGGGCGATCGTCAACAGATCCGCGATCTGCGGTGAGGTCAACGCGTAGGAGACCGACAGGCCCTCCCGCCTGGCCGTGACCAGCCCGGCCCGACGCAGGATCGACAGCTGCTGAGACAAGTTCGCGGGCTCGATCCCCACCTCAGGCAGCATCTCCGAGACAGCGTGCTCACGCTCGCTCAACAGCTCCAGGACCCGGATACGCGCCGGATGCCCCAGCGTCTTGAAGAAGTCCGCCTTCATCCGATAGAGGGGTTGGCGCGAGCTGGCAACCATGGCGCCTCCTGTCGTTTCTGCCGGAACGGATCGCCCACGACATCGTGGCTCACCGGGATCATCCCACACCCCGAGTTCTACTTGCGAATCTTAGCAATTTGATGACCTCTACTGATATGAAGAACGTGTTCTAGCTATTGTCGTTCTGTCTGAGAGGTCATTCACCGTGGGCACACCAGTTATCGTCGAGGCAGTCCGTACCCCGATCGGCAAGCGAGGCGGATGGCTGTCCGGCCTGCATGCGGCGGAGACCCTCGGTGCGGTCCAGGTCGGAATCCTCGAGCGGGCGGGCGTCGACCCCGCCATCGTCGAGCAGGTCATCGGCGGCTGCGTCACCCAGGCCGGCGCGCAGTCCAACAACGTCACCCGCACCGCCTGGCTGGCGGCGGGTCTGCCGTGGCAGGTCGGCGCCACCACCATCGACTGCCAGTGCGGCTCCGCGCAGCAGGCCAACCATCTGATCGCCGGACTCATCGCGACCGGTGCCATCGACGTCGGCATCGCCTGCGGCGTCGAGCAGATGAGCCAGGTCCCGCTCGGCGCCAACGTCGGCACCGAGGCCGGCCCGCGGCGCCCGGCGTCGTGGGACATCGACCTGCCCGCCCAGTTCGAGGCGGCGGAGCGGATCGCGAAGCGTCGCGGCCTGACCCGCGAGGACATCGAGGCGCTCGGCGTCCGGTCGCAGGCGCTGGCCAAGCAGGCGTGGGCCGAGGGCCGCTTCGACCGCGAGGTGCTGCCCGTGACCGCGCCGGTCATCGGCGAGGACAAGCTGCCGACCTCCGAGACCACGGTCGTCTCCCGCGACCAGGGCCTGCGCGACACCACCGCGGAGTCCCTCGCCAAGCTCAAGCCGGTCATCGAGGGCGGCATCCACACCGCGGGCACCTCGTCGCAGATCTCCGACGGCGCCGCCGCGGTGCTGCTGATGGACTCCGACCGTGCCAAGGCCCTCGGCCTCAAGCCCCGCGCCCGGATCGTCTCCCAGGTGCTGGTCGGCGCCGAGCCCGAGTTCCACCTCGACGGCCCGGTCCAGGCGACCGCCAAGGTGCTCGAGAAGGCCGGCATGAAGATCGGCGACCTCGACCTGTTCGAGGTCAACGAGGCCTTCGCCTCCGTCGCGCTGTCCTGGGCCCAGGTGCACGGACCGGACATGGACAAGGTCAACGTCAACGGCGGCGCGCTCGCGCTCGGCCATCCCGTCGGCAGCACCGGTTCGCGCCTGATCACCACCGCCCTGCACGAGCTCGAGCGCCGCGACGCCTCGACCGCGCTGATCTCGATGTGCGCGGGCGGCGCGCTCGCCACCGGCACCATCATCGAGCGGATCTGATCC